>CAYQYJ010000649.1:0-1987 GCA_964421605.1 uncultured Ardenticatenaceae bacterium
ATGGCCAGCCCGCACGTCGCCGGCTGTTTCGCCCTGCTGCAATCCATTGACCCGAACATGACCCTGGACGAGGCCGAAAACCTGATGCGCGACAACGCGCTCGACCTGGGTTCTGCCGGGCCTGACTACACCTATGGTTTTGGCCGTCTGGACTGCTTCGCCGCCGCGTCCCAACTGTCGCCCGGCTTCAGCCTGTCCGCCAATCCTGCCGCAGCCGCCGTCTGCGCGCCGGGCAACCGTAACTTCACCATTAACGTGGGCCAGATTGCCGGTTACGTGGGCAATGTGACCCTGAGCACCGCCGGCGCGCCGGGCAGCGCCAACTTCAGCGTGAACCCGGTAGCGGTTCCTGGCAGTTCTGTCTTGAACCTGGGCAGCGGCGCGGTTGCCGGCAATTACATGGTAGACGTCAACGGCACGGCGCCTGGAGCCGATCCCAAGACCACGACAGTGGAATTGGATGTGTTTACGGGCAATCCGGGCGCGGTAACGCTGGTGTCCCCAGCCAACGGCGCAATGGATGTACCGCTGGTGCCGACCTTCACCTGGAACGCGGTGGCGCAAGGCTACGTTTACCTCATCGCGGTGAAGAACCTGACCACCGGCGCGCTGGTGTACGCGGTGACTAGCGAAACCAGCCACACCTTTGACACGCCGTTGGATCCGCTGGCGATTCATGCCTGGTCGGTGCGTCCGTACAATCCGTGCGGCGCGGGCCAGTTCGCCCAGTTCCGCTTCTTCCGCACCATGGACATCCCGCCCATCCTCCTGGTGGACGACGATGACAACGCCCCCAATGTGCAATCCACCTACACCGCCGTGTTGGACGGTCTGGGGTTGGGCTATGACATCTGGGATACCAACAACTCCGACAATGAACCCGATGCCGCCACCCTGCAGCAGTATGACGTGGTTATCTGGTTCACGGGCGACGAGTTTGGCGGCTCGGCGGGTCCCGGTGCGGCGGGCGAAGCCGCGCTGGCAACCTACCTGAACGCCAACGGCTGCCTGTTCATCAGCAGCCAGGACTACGTCTGGGATCGCGGCGTGACCGCCTTCATGCAAAGCCACCTGGGCATTGCTTCGGCGACCAGCGACGTCAGCCAGACGACGGTCACCGGCGCGGACGTGTATGCCGGCCTCGGCCCCTACACGCTGGCTTATCCGTTCACCAACTACAGCGACCGGCTGACGCCGGCGGCTGGCGCGGCGACGAGCTTCACCGGCAACCAGGGCAGCGCGGCAGTGCGCAGCGGCACACACAGCGCTATGTTCCTGGGTTATCCGTTTGAAGCGCTGCCGGCAGCCGGACGCGGCCCCGTGATGCAAACCACGCTGGGCTGGTGCGCCACGCAGTAAGCTGATCATCAAAGGCAAAAGGAAGAAGGCAGAAGTAAGAAAGTAAAAGCCTGGCTTCCTGGAAGAAAGGGCCGGTGAAGTTGTTAAAAGCAGCTTCACCGGTCTTTTTGCTTTTTAGGGGCTGCGAGGGTGAAAGGTTACGAAGGGAATGTATTGCTGGCCTATTTGCCGATATTCGTCCTCGGTTCCGGTCAGGGTAAAGCCTAATACGCGCGCCAGCGCGCGCGCCGCCTGGGGGTGCTGTCGGGCATAGCGCACCATTGCTTCGCCGGATTCCGTGGGGGAGAGCAGCACAGCAGTCACAGACAGGGAGCGCCGCCCTACCTGGATGGCGGCGGCGGGCGTCTGCTGCAAATTGCGATACCAGTCAGATTGGGGACCGTAACCGGCGGCGACTGTGTAGGCATCTGTGCCGGCATCATAGCCAGCCACTTCAATCACCGCCTGCCGCGGCAGCCCGCTCTTGCGGCCCACATGGTGCAGCAGCAGAAAGCGCTGGCCCAGCAACCAACCCAGACGCCAACGGTATAACCAGATAGGCAGCCGGAAAAAAAGCCGGCTCAAACCACGCGGCGGCAGCCGATTGCGCTTAATGGGAGTTGTCACTTCACTAACCTCCTTCGAAAAT
>CAYQYJ010000650.1:0-1979 GCA_964421605.1 uncultured Ardenticatenaceae bacterium
ATCATGGCCGGGCTGGCGCTGCTTTTGACTAACATTCAACAACGGAAGGCGGAAACGGTCGAATACCCCCTGCGCGTGATCAACGTTGATCCCAATGAACTGGACCCGGCGGTGTGGGGGCAGAACTTCCCCCGCCAGTACGACGCTTTCCTGCGCACGCAGGACACAACGATTAGCACCCCCTATGGCGGTTCCGTACTGTACAGCAAGCTGGAGCGGTATCCGGCGATGGTGCGCCTGTGGGCTGGCTATGCCTTTAGCAAAGACCACAACGAAGAGCGGGGGCACTTCTACACGACTATTGACCAGAAAAATACGCAGCGGGTGCAGATTGTCAACCAGCCGGGCGCCTGCGCCAACTGCCACGCCGCCGAAGCGCCGCAGTTAATTGCCGAAATGGGTTGGGAGACGTTCAATAGCACGCCGTACAACGACCTGAAAGACCATCTGCAAGTTGGCTCCTCTTGCGCCGACTGCCACGACCCGGAAACGATGGATTTGCGCCTGACGCGCCCGGCGTTGATCAACGCCCTGGCGGCGCAGGGGATTGACTGGACGCAAGCCAGCCGGCAGGAGATGCGCACCTACGTTTGCGCCCAATGCCATGTGGAGTATTACTTCCTGGGGGAGGACAAGGTGCTGACCTTCCCCTGGAGCCAGGGGTATAACATTGACAACATCGCTGCCCATTACGACGACTATGGCTTCCAGGACTGGACGCATGCCGAGACGGGCGCGCCCATGATCAAAATCCAGCACCCGGAGTTTGAACTGTGGAACACCGGGCTGCACGCGCAGTCTGGCGTCTCTTGCGCCGACTGCCACATGCCTTACGTGCGCGAAGGGGCGGTGAAGATTTCGGACCACTGGCTGCGCAGTCCGCTGACCAATATCAACCAGGCGTGCCAGACCTGCCACAAACAGGATGAGGCGCTGCTGGAAGAGCGTATTTCGACCATTCAAGATCGCACGGCACAGTTGCTGCGCCTGGCGGAAGAGGCAATCATTGACGCCATTGACGCCATTGTGGCCGCCCAAGAAGCAGGCGCGACGGATGAGCAGTTAGCGGAGGCGCGCCAACTGCATCGCCAGGCTTCTTTGCGCTGGGACTTTATCTCTTCAGAAAACAGCACCGGTTTCCACAGCCCGCAGGAAGCGGCGCGGGTGTTGGCGCTGTCTATTGATTACGCGCGACAGGCGCAGTTGGCGGCGGAACGACTGTTGTCGCCCGCGGCGAATACGGCAGCCAGCGAGTAGGGGCCGGTTTCAAACCTGCCCCTTCAAACACACCCTGTAGAGAACGAACCCATGAAGCAAAGCGAGATTCTGCAACTGCTGCCAGAAATATTTCAGCGGACGGCTGCGCCGGAAAACCCGTTGACGGTTTTGTTGGGGGTGATGGAGCAACTGCACGCCCCGGCGGAAGGAGTGCTGGATGGATTGGATCGCTTCTTTGACCCCCGCCGCACGCCGGACAAGTTCGTGGCTTTTCTGGCGACCTGGGTGGACCTGGCGTCGCTGCTGCGGGATATGCCGGCATCGGACAGCCTGACGGCCAACGCTGCGCCGTGGGATGCGCTTTCCACAGGCACGGGGCGGCTGCGGGAGTTGGTGGCTGCCGCTGCCTATCTGTCGCAGTGGCGGGGCACGCGCCAGGGGTTGCTGCGCTTTCTGGAAACGGCGACGGGATTGACTGGCTTTGAAATCAATGAAGCCGTGGTGGAAAAGGGGCAGGTTATTCCGTACCATCTGCGGATCACGGCGCCCGCGCCCGCTCGCCCGTACCGGTCGCTGTTAGATCGGATCATCGCCCTGGAAAAGCCCGCTTACGTGACCTATGAACTGGCGTTTGCTGCAGAATAATCAGGCAACAGCGCATCCCGTGCACAACACACTGCCCGCTTTGCGGGCAGAAAAAAGTGTATATGGGTCATTTTGGGCGCAGACGCGCCCAAAATGACCCATAGAACGGGCAAAGA
>CAYQYJ010000651.1:0-1958 GCA_964421605.1 uncultured Ardenticatenaceae bacterium
CTGGTGCGCCAGGACACCCTCATCCTGGAGCCAGCTCTGCGCGCGGAGGCCGTCACCCTGACCATGCCCTTGCCGCAGGCGCTGCTCCAGCAGCGCCCCCTGCTGCCGGCAAATCCGCCCACGCCCCCCTCCCACGCGCCCGTAATCGCCTCCGACGTCACCCCGCCGGCTACCATTCGCGTGCGCATTACGGGCGAAACCGCCTGTAACGTCAACGCCCCCTACTACGTAGACGTGGTGGACTTCAAAGAGTACGTCAAGCACGTGCTGCCCAACGAATGGATCGCTTCCTGGCCCGCCGACTCCCTGCGCGCCGGCGCCATTGCCGCCAAATCCTACGGCTGGTATTGGGTAAACCAGGGCGGCAAATGGAACGACGCCGACGTTTTCGACAGCACCTGCGACCAGGTGTACAACCCCGCCGTCAGCTACGAAAGCACCAACGCCGCCGTGGACGCCACCTGGGGCTGGCGCATTCACCGCGGCGGCCAGATTTTCCAGACCTTCTACCGCGCCTACTACACCCAATGCCAGGACGCGGGTCTGGAAGGCAACTGCATGGGGCAGTGGGATTCCAAATGGCTGGCGGACGATGGCGTCGCCTGGCAGGACATCCTCCTGTCCTTCTACGACAACAGCACCGTCAGCCAGGACGTCATCTTTCCCGATCCGCTGCCGGCATGTTGGCCCACCTACCAACAGGGAACCTACCAACTCAACGTCGCCGTCGCCCAGGTACTTCTGCGCGCCCACGGCTACACCGTTCCCGTAGACGGCATCTTCCGCGCCAGCACCCGCACTGCCGTGGAAGCGTTCCAGGCAGACAACGGCTTACCCGTCAACGGCATTGTAGACGCCGTCACCTGGCCCGCCCTGGTCATTATGGTGCAGCAAGGCGACTCCGGCTTACCCGTCTGGCTGGTGCAGTTCCTCTTGAAAAACCGCCACAACTACAACCTGACGCTAGACGGCGTCTTTGGCCCGGCTACCGACAGCGCCGTGCGCGACTTCCAGGCGCACAACTTACTCACCGTGGACGGCATCGTCGGTCCCCAAACCTGGTCGGTTCTCGTTTGCAGCAACGACCCGCCCGCGCCGCCGCCTCCCACCAGCACCCCGCCGCCGCCCACCCCCACGCCACCTCCTCCGCCCACGCCCACCCCCATCCCCGGCGGCAACTGCTGGCCCATCCACAGCCAGACCACCAACAACAGCGGCCCCAACGTCTACGCCATCCAATACCTGCTGCGCCATCATGGCTACAGCCTGACCATAGACGGCAGTTATGGCCCCACCACCGCCAGCCGTGTCGCCAGTTTCCAGGCGGCTAATGGACTGACAGCAGACGGCATCGTCGGCCCCAACACCTGGCAGGCCATCATCGTCCAGGTGCAGCAAGGCATCTACAACAGCGACGCCGTGCGCGCCGTGCAGCATCTCCTGGTGTACAAATATGGCTACAGCCTGACGATTGACGGCGACTTTGGCCCCGGCACAGACAGCGCCGTGCGCAGCTTCCAAAGTTCCAAAGGATTAGCGCCCGACGGCATCGTCGGTCCCCTCACCTGGTCGGCGCTGGTCTGCCTGGAACCCGGCTCATCTCCCCGCGCCGAGTTGGCGAACAACATCCTCAATCATGGGGGCATCTCCCTTCTCCCTTTCCACCCCTCCCCGCCTGACCCCATCTACAATGAAGATGGCGCCACCGCCTGGGACAACATGCTGGACACCGCCAACGGTCTGATGGCGAAAAATAGTTGCTATCAAAACGCCCCCTGCGGTCAAACCTATTTAGACGTGCCCATGCTGCAAGGCATGTTGACCCTGGCAAACAGCTACACCTACCGCGTCACCTCCATTGCCGGCGGCTCCCACAGCGTTAACTCCCGCCACTACGTAGGCGTAGCCTTTGACGTAGACATCATCAACGGCATTGGCGTCAGCGGCAGCAATCCGTA
>CAYQYJ010000652.1:0-1957 GCA_964421605.1 uncultured Ardenticatenaceae bacterium
CATCGTAACAGGCCAGCGACGCCGCCCACTGGCCTTCGCCCACGCCCAGGATATTTCCCTGCACGCGCAGACTGAGCGCTTTGTAGGCGGCGTTGCCGCCTAACTGTCCCAGCAGCGCCAGCAGGGGGACTATCTGCTGCGCCTGCGCGATGTTAGCCCGCAGCAAATGATCGGCGCGCTGTTTGAGCGCCTGCGCCAGCCGTTCCGCCCCATCCGCCAGCCATGCCTGTCTGGCGCGCAAATACGCCTGCTGCGCCGCCAGGTCAGGCAGTTGCAGCAGTTCCGTAATTATGGCGTCGGGCGTATAGGACATGACCTGGAGAGAGTCTGGTATGGCGTACTAGTGTTGCGTCAGGCATAAAACGATGGAAACGCACCGTAGGATAAGACGCTGTCTTGTCTGGTCAATTCAGCGAATTGACCTACGGCTTACTATCAAAATACGCTTGACAGAACACTAGCTCTGGGACGATCCAATGGTAATGCCGGCAATATGCAATTCCACTGCCTGCGGCGGCGCCAACAGCGCCAGATCATACTCCCCAGGCAGCAGGTTGGGCAGAACAAAGTTGCCATACTCATCCAGCGGCGCGGCGGCGCTGCCGTTGGGCGTGTGCGCGGACAGCAGCGTAGCGGTAGCTTGAGTGGGCGTTTCCGGGCCTAACAGCAAGCCTGTGAGTACAAATCGCCCTGGATGCTGCGCATCATCGTCGCTGTCCAGGATCACCTGCCAGTCGCCAGCCTGATAGACGGCGGCGTCCGCCGCGCCGCGCGCCCCGGCCCAGACGCCTTCCGGTCCGGCAGCGTGCCGCAGCGTCATAACCAGCGTTTGCAACCGTGCCAGCGGGCCAGGGGCCGGCTGAATGGCCGGTTCTCCCTGCGCCAGATACGTTTGCAGCAGCGCCACTTCCGCAGCGGCGTGGGGGTGCAGGGCCAGATACGCCTTTATCCGCGCCGCCGCCGCTGCCGGCAGCAGCCCCAGCGCGTACTCCCCCAACTCAAATGAGGAGGGCCGTGGCTGCCGCGCCAGGTCGTCTTCTCGCCTGGCCCACACAGATTCAAAATCGCTCATACTTCCTTCACCTCATCCAACTAAACGCCGCCAACTTGATTTTTCCGGCCCTTCTCCCTTTTCCCTTCTTCCTTCTCCCTTCCCGACTCCCCCAAACACTCCCGCAGCCCTTCATCGCGGCGGAAGCGGGCCAGGACGTTCTCTTTAATGCGGTAAATGCGCTGCACGTCAGGGAACTGGGCGGCGTAGCGGTCCTGAATCTGGCGCGGTTTCAAGCCGTAAATAAACATGGCGTCCAGCACCAGCCGTTCCTCCTCGTCGTGCAACCGCTCGTAAATACACCGCCAGAACGCTTCTGCGTCGCCTGTCTCGGCTGTGGCCTCAGCCAGGAAGGCGGTATCCACCTGTTCCAAAGGAGCGCCCTGTTCCCGCTGCCGCAGGGCGTCCATGACGATGCTGTGCACGCACATCTTCAGGAAGCGCAGCAGGGATTTGAGGCAGATGCCGGCATCTTCTTGAGGAAACTGGCTGAATTTATCCGGCTGGCGATGGAAAGTCACCCACATTTTCTCTAGCGCCAGCGCCGCCAGGTCATCGGGTTCTTGCCCCGTTTGCCCAAAGTACGGGTGACTCTTGGCCCAGATAGCCGCCTGCCGCAGATATTGGTGATGCACAAACGTCCACGCCTGTTTGCTTTCTGCGCGCAGTGGCTGCGCCAGCGCCCGTCGCCATAGTTCATAGCAGAAACAGGCATCGAAAACCTGCCCCTGCCAGAACTTTTCCGTCTGGCGACCGCAGGCGTGAGCCACGATAGCATTGCTTAGTTGGGTCACAGAATGGTCGGCGCAAGAACTCATGGAAACAGGAAACAGATAACAGATAACAGGCAACAGAAAACAAACAACACAAAACAGGGAACGATCAGAGACCTTCACATTGTAACAC
>CAYQYJ010000653.1:0-1950 GCA_964421605.1 uncultured Ardenticatenaceae bacterium
CCCATAAAAATGGGTGTCAGCCCCGCCGCAGGCGGGGCTGACACCCACCACGATTGACCAAAACCGTTCGGCCAGTGCCTTGCCCCCCCCTTTCTCTACTGAATCCATTGGCCATTGCCATACGTGTTCCAACCCTGGGCGATCCACACGTCTACCCACCACTGGTCTTGTTTTTCAGCCTGACGCCTGGCGGGCGGCGCCACCTCGAAGAATGGGGCGGGCCATGCCGGCATCCGCCTATCCATATGCGCCGTAATCTCCACCCAATCCAGCGCCTCCACGGTGGGTAGCTGGCTCGTGGGCAGATAGGCTTGCCGTTTGTCAGAATCCAACCGGTTCTGGAACGGCTCGTAAATGGCTTGCACAATTGCCGCCAGCCGCTCGTCGCTCATTTCCGCCTCCGTCACCCCGGCTGCCGCCTGGGGCAGCGGCAGGTCACGAAAAGGCTGCCACCAGTTCTCTTTTCGCTGGTAAGCCATCACCGGCGCCAGATGATCCAGGATAGCCGCCACAATACGATCCACTGGATGGCTGGCAGATAGACCGACGCCAGGGGAGATGGCGTCATGCGGCCACATTTTGGACAGGGTGGTGGCTGGCTGAAAGGCTTCCTGCGCCGCAGGGTTCTGGATGGCAGGGTCTTGCGCCGTGGCGTCCTGATGCCCCTGAAACTGGCGGCGGCGGTAAGCCCACACCGCGTCCAGCGCCTCGGCCCAGGCTTGACCCTTGCCTGCCCTGCCCTGTCTGTGCAGCGCCTTGTGGTATATCAGCGGACGCAGAACCGGGGCGGGATGCTCGCCATCGTCCAGCGCGAACTTCTTCGGCGACTTCTCTAGCTGCAAATCCTGAAAATCCAGGGCAATAACGGGCCCCGCAATCAGGCAGCCATAGACGTCAGCAGCAATTTCCTCAATCCAATCGCGCACTTCATCAGGATGGGGATCGCCGGCGCCATACGCCGCAAAAAGCAGTTTGCGTAAGTTACCCTCTGGCAGTTTGCCGCGACCAAATACGTAATGACCAGCTTCATGAGGAATAGCCAGAAAATCTTGCGGCGTGTGGATACAGCTAAACGGGATGCCAATCAGGGCGGCGTTGGCGTAGGGCAAGATGCGGATAGAGGCGAATTTCTCGAAGTAAGTGATAACAGCAGTATCGTTGAGCAGCTTGCCGGCAATCGCCGGCTCCAAAGCAGCGTAAGCCAACTGATCCGCTGCGTGCAGAGCGGCGCGCATGGCGTCGGAGCCGTTTAGCCGCTGGTCGGCGGCCCATTCGATGACCTGGAGATCGTTAAACGATTGGTTAATGATGCCGCGAAACACGTAATCCAGCGGATAGTCGGACAACTCTACCAGATTGTGGAACCGCCTGGTTGTAAAACCATCTTCAAAGAAGCGATACTGACCCGTGGCAAACACAATCAGACGAGATAACAGGGGGAGCAAAACGTCTGACGTATGCGCGTCTCCCACATTTTGCCGCAGGCGGCGCTCCGTCTGGTGCAGCCGGTGGTCGAGAGCCTGCCAGCGGCGCTGCCAGACATCGCTAAGGGAAGGTCTTTCGATGATAACCATGGCTAATCTCCGTTAGGTGAGATAACCGCCCCGAAAACCACCTGATGGGAAAAACACTGCGCGGCAGATAGTTTGCCGGGACACGTTATAATAGGGTGTAAGTTGATTTGTCTGGTAGAATAAAGGTGGATCGTGAATCTATCGTTGCTGCACGCTGCTCATTGTATGCGACAATGGGCAGAATGGCTACCAGGCGTTAATAATCAGGATTTCGCAGATCGTGACCTTTGGTAACACCCCATTAAACCGTGGCGCTCTCTTCAACCGCCTATCGGCCCCACAAAGTGGGCAAAAAGGCATCGGCTTTGGGCAATTTTGGGTGCGTCTGCGCCCAAAATTGCCCATAAAAATGGGTGTCAGCCCCGCCGTAGGCGGG
>CAYQYJ010000654.1:0-1942 GCA_964421605.1 uncultured Ardenticatenaceae bacterium
GGGGTGATCTGGTAGTAGTCTACGTACCAGTGGGAGGGGCGGTATTCGTCGGTGGAGGCGAATAAGCCGAAGTATCGCTCATTTACCCAGGACGTGTCGAAACTCTGCGCCCGCATGGCGCCGTCAATGTAGAACATCAGACCCGTGTCCCGCACTTCAATGCGGTAGGTGTGCCAGTTGGGTACAGGCTCGTTGGGCGTCAGCCCGCCCACTTCAAACCAGGTGCTGTAATCATTGCTCAGCCGTTTCAACGCCGCGCCGCCGCAGGTGGGGCAGAACTGCAAGTAATCTACCCGTTCAAACAGCATCTTGAGCGGGCCGTGGTAGATGATGTTGAAGTTGTAGAAATGGTTGAAGCAGTTGTCCGTCTCGTAGACGTTGCCAATCTCCGGGCAGCTTTCCATATCCCAATCGCCGCCCAGGATAGGGCCATGGCTGACCAGGTTCGGCGGCACCCCCGCGCCTTTAACCAACTGCGCGCGGTATTCCAGCACGTAGGGCAGTTCCGGCGTCTGGCGCAGGGGGCTGGCAACGAACCAGTCCCAGCGGTCGTTCATCATTAGTTCCAGGTAGCCGCCAGCCACGTAAGTAGAGCGGGGATGCTTTTCGTAATCATTGGGCACCCAGAGGGAGGTGCGGCGGACGGCCCAGCCTGTGCCGGCATCGTCAAAATCATCTCGATAGCCGCCAATGACGTGCTGCACATTGGACCAGGGGCCGCCGCCAAACGTCCCGGTGGCGCGCACGCGGTAGTAATACTCATTGTTGGGCGCAGGCGTTTGCGTCACCAGGGCAGAGTTGGTCAACCCCACGCTGTAACTGGTGTAGGTGGCAAAGCCGGGGTCTTGCGATTCGTGCACTTCGTAACCGGTGGCGCCGTTGCCGGCAGCAGACCAGGTAAGCACCCATTGATTGTTGGCGTTGGGGCGCGGAATCGGGTTCAGGGTGACGTAAGGCAGCGAGGCAAAGGTGAGGGGCAAATAGGTAAAATACTCTTCTGGCTCCGGATCGGGCGCAGCGATTACGGTCGTCTCTGCGCGGCGCGTCACGATAACCCCGTTGCCCTCAATCACGACGGTATTGGTCACTACGTCGTTCACTTCCAGGTCTCCAACCAGCGTCGCCTGAAAAGTGATGAGCGCCTGCGCCTGGGGGCTGACAATGCCTGTCCAGGTAATGACGCCGCTGTCATATAACCCGGATGACCCCTCAGGATAAGCCAGGCTGTCCGCCACGTAAGCCAGGGTGACGGGCAAAGTATCGGTCAACACCACGTCCAATGCGAACTCGACGTCGCTGTTGCTAATGACTACGGTGTAAGACAACGTGGTATTGATGGGCGCTTCCGCCAGGTCTACCAGTTTTGTCGAGCCGGTTAAGGCGTCCGGGTTTGCCAATGGCGTCGTCTCCGGCGCAGGTTCCAATGAGAGCGGCTCGCTGTTCTGATCTATCTCCGCATCCTGAGCCAGCGCGATACGGCTCAGAGCAACTGTCAAAACAGCCGCCAGCAACAGTGTCATCCCTATCGCCTTGATTCGGACTAACTGTCGCCCACCAAGGTTTTTGAGCATAGTTTCCTCCATTCCAATTTGTGTTAATCTGTGGCGAAAAATCTGCCAGGAAGATGGTGAAAGTCTGCCTGGTCGTATAAATTACCAGACGAAAGCATGATGGCTCCAAAACGATTGTTTTCAAATACCAGCAGGCAATATTACCTATCGTTCTGACTTCCGTCAAAATTCGGGCCAGCAATTCTCAATTTGGGCTTGGGTTAAAGTAAAACAACTTTCCTTTCCAGATTTTTTCGCCACGATGCGTTGTGGCGCTAACCCGCACGGGGGTGCTGCGCACCCCGTGCGGGGGACTTTCACTCACCTAACGTCCCCATTAGGGCGCAGGTAGCGGCGCACTGAGCGGCAGCCGAATCTGGTCGGGCGGATTG
>CAYQYJ010000655.1:0-1924 GCA_964421605.1 uncultured Ardenticatenaceae bacterium
CCAACGCCCGCGTAGACCAGACGAACAGCCGGTTTGGGTTGTCCTCGTTGAGGTAAAGGACATAATACAACTGGTTGGGCCCCAGCGCGGGTATACCCATAAAAGCAAACTGTCCATCGGCATTAGTCACCGCGGTGGCTTTGGTAGACCAGGCGCTGCCATTGTAAAAGCGCAGCTCCAGGTCAATCCCGCTGGCGGGTGCGCCTTTCTCTGTGACCAGACCATGGATGCCCGTATACGGTTGGGCGTAGTGCAGCGCAGGCAGAAATAAATAGGCATCCGTGGCGGATAGGGCGGCTCGGCTCCATGAAGGCGTCAAGGCGACGCCTCCCAGAACCAGCGCCAGAACAAAAAAAAGATACGATTGGCGTAAACGAGACATAGAACCTCCCTGGTTTGTCTGCTTATGGCTTGACTGTGTCCCGCCGTTCAATCGCCCTGACTATTCTGGCGGGGTGTCAAAGTCGTTGAACTCTTTGCCGTGTACCTGGGAAAGAATATCCAGGGCGGCGGCTGCGCCTTCTCCGGCGGAGATGATAGCCTGGCTGCGAGTAATGCGCGTACTGCGCCCCACGACGTACAACCCCGGCACGCCGCTGCGCCCATTCCGGTCAACGCGAATACCCGAATCCCCTTTTTCCAGCCCAAAAGCTGTCGCCAGCCTGGCGGCTTTGCCTTCCGCGATCACCACGTAAACAGCCTCATGCACGTCGCCATCCTCCGTGGTGACCGCAAACCCGCCTTCGCTTTGGGCAATGCCCGTAACTAACTTGTGCTGCAAATCTGCGCCAAACGAAGCTGCCTGTTGGCGGGCAATGGTTTGCAGCTCCGGCCCGGCAATCTGGGGAATGCCCAGATAGTTATAAAGCATGGCATAGTGCATAGCCGTTTTATCTTGCCCAAAGACTGTTGTCTGAACGCCATTTTTCGCCAGAAACAAAGCGGCGCTCAAGCCGCCGGGCCCATCGCCGATAACAATCGCTTTTGTCATGACACTCTCCTTAAACTGTAGACGTTATTGGAAATTAGACTGACAGGTTTTGCCAACCTGTCAGGTCTCTCCACGGCACCCTGATGCCCAATAATGTCTTGTGGCGATGCTTTTAGCTGCGTACCGGCCCGACAAAACGGGCGAAAAGCATCAAAGTATCGGTGATGGGTGTTCGCCCACCACGATCAGGTACAATGCTCCCATTGTACACCATCAATTCTCATTTTGGTCGCCCGATCTGGGAATGAGTCCTGTTGGCAGGGGTGAGGTAATAGAAGGGCAGGGGCGTGCAGCGCCCCTCGCCCTCGACGAAAATCTCCAGCTTTTACGCCCGGCTGCCGAATTTGGGGAAATACGCGCCTGTGCGTTTCATGTAGGCGCGGTATTCGTCGCCAAATTTTTCAATCAGGTGCGCTTCTTCGTTGGGTGTTCGCATAGCCAGCAGAACGAAGGCCAACACAGCCATGCCGGCAATAAACCAGCTATCCACCATCAGCGCCAGGGCAATGAAATTCATAGAGCCGACCGTATACAACGGGTGGCGTACCCAGCGATAAGGCCCCTTGGTCACCAGTTGATGCTCGGTGCGTGTGCCCACAGTGGGGGAGATGCCCTGCCCGATGCTGGAAAAAAGCCAGTAGATAAGCCCCACACAAACCAGCCCCATCCCCACGCCCAGCCAGCGCGCCCCATCGGGCAGCCCCACCTGTGACCAGGCCAGCAATGGCGGATAGATCAGGTAGCCCAGGGCGCTAAACCATAGCAGCAGCCCGCCGAGGCGCAGGGCAACTATCATCACAATGCCTTCGTCTTTCCACGAAACTTTCTCGCCTGAGGTCTTATCTGCCCGGTGGCGATAATAGATGGAAATACCTATGCTGGCGACAAAAATGCCGGCAGCCAAAACACGGAAAATGTCGTCGTTCATACGGT
>CAYQYJ010000656.1:0-1917 GCA_964421605.1 uncultured Ardenticatenaceae bacterium
TTGGGGGATGGGGGTCTTCACCCCCGTTTACCGAACTATTTTCTTAAACCTCAAACAGCTTGTCCTACATTTTTCTCCGCGCCCTCCGCATCTCGCATAAGCCGACTGCCGCGTGAATCTGTTTTCCCAGAAGTTCCCCATGCGCCGGGCGCGCCACAAAGAATAAAAATAGTGTGCCGTTGTAGCCTGATTTTCCAAAATCGGGCGGGCGATTTTGGAAAATCGCCCTACTGTTTTTTTGAAGGAGCGCATAATATGTACGACAAGCAAAAGCTGGCAGAACTGGCCCACGACATGGACAGGTGGGAAGAGATCTCCTTGCAGCAGACATTGGCCCGGCTGCCGGAGCGCCAGGCGCAGTTCATGACCACCTCCAGCGAACCCATCCGCCGTCTCTATACGCCGCTGGACGTGCCCGATCTGGATTATCAGCGAGACCTGAACTTCCCTGGCGAGTACCCCTACACCCGCGGCGTTCATGCCACCATGCACCGCGGTAAGCTATGGACTATGCGCATGTTCGCCGGCTTTGGCACCGCCGAAGAGACAAACGCCCGCTTCAAATATTTGCTCGATCAAGGCAACATGGGGTTGTCCATCGCTTTTGACCTGCCCACCCTCATGGGGTATGACACCGATTCGCCCGAAGCGCTGGGCGAGTTTGGCACCTGCGGCGTCGCTGTCAGCAGCCTGAAAGATATGGAACTGCTGCTCGACGGCATTCCATTAGACCAGGTCAGTTCTAGCATGACCATTAACAGCCCGGCAGCCATTATCTGGGCCATGTACATCGCCACCGCGGAGAAGCAGGGCGTGCCTATGGCGAAACTGCGCGGCACGCTGCAAAACGACATTCTCAAAGAGTACATCGCCCAAAAAGAGTACATCTTCCCGCCCGAACCCTCTATGCGCCTGGTAGTAGACACGATTGAGTTCGGCTCCCAACACCTGCCGCAGTGGAATACCGTATCTATCAGCGGGTATCACATCCGCGAGGCTGGCTCGACTGCCGCCCAGGAACTGGCTTTCACCTTGGGCAACGGCCTGGAGTACGTGCGCTGGTGCCTGGCGCGGGGAATGGACATTGACGACTTTGCCCCCCGCCTCAGCCTCTTCTTCAACTGCCACAATGACTTTTTCGAGGAGATTGCCAAATTCCGCGCCGCCCGCCGTATCTGGGCGCGGGAGATGCGGCAGACCTTTGGCGCTAAAAACCCGCGCTCCTGGTTGTGCCGCTTCCACACGCAAACGGCAGGCGTCTCCCTGACGGCGCAGCAGCCGGAAAACAACATTGTGCGCGTGGCCATCCAGGCGCTGGCGGCGGTGATTGGCGGCACGCAAAGCCTGCACACCAACAGCATGGACGAAGCGTTAGCCCTACCCAGCGAGCACGCCGTGACCATTGCCATGCGCACGCAGCAAATCATTGCCGAGGAAAGCGGGGTGTCGCACACGATTGACCCGCTGGCAGGCTCATTTTTTGTGGAGCATGAGACGAACAAGATTGAGCGGCAAGTGTATGATTACTGGCAGCGGGTAGAGGCGTTAGGCGGGGTGTTGCCGGCAATTGACAAAGGCTTCTACCAGAGCGAAATCGCCAACGCCGCTTACCAATATCAGCGGGAGATTGATGAGCAGCAGCGCACCATCGTCGGCGTCAATAACTTCGTTGACCCGGATGAAAGGATGCGCATTCCCTTGCTGCAAATGGACCCCCAGGGGTACAAGCGGCAGGCGGCTCGCTTGCAGCAGTTGCGGTTGGAACGGGACAACGAACAGGTAGGCGCGACGCTGGCGGCGCTGCGCGCGGCGGCTGCCGGCAGCGCCAACACCATGCCCTTCATCCTGGACGCCGTGCGCGCCTACGCCACCCTGGGCGAAATCACCGACGTCTTCCGCCAGGTCTTTGGTCGCTAC
>CAYQYJ010000657.1:0-1915 GCA_964421605.1 uncultured Ardenticatenaceae bacterium
TAATCAGCGGAGCCAAAAGTAAACTCCCCTACGCGAATAGCATAGAATCCCGTCTCCGGTAACACAAAGCCAATCAGGAACTCAGGGAAACCCGCATCGCCGTCATCTATGGGTTCATCCAGCAATTGCGTGGCGTCAGGGCCATACAACTCAAAGAAAACGTCGGCTACATTGTCGTTGGGAGCCACCAGAACGGCAATGCTGTCCCCTTCATTGCCCAGGAAATGCCAGAAGTGGTCGCTTTGCGGGGCCATCAGCACGGACTCGGCATCGCCATACTCCAGCGTTCCCTTAAAGACAAAAGCATACGATACGCTGTCCTGCAAAATCATGGAGTAACTGCCCTCCAGTCCGGCGGTTTCATTCAGGCGAATCAGGTATGTGCCGGCGCCAGGCAAGTTCGTCACCATAATCTCCGGCGCGCCGTTATTGGCGTTGTTTTGCGTTTGCAGCACGTTGTTGTTGCCGTCCAGCACGGTTACGACCATATCCATGGTGACGGGCGAGGCCACGTTGACGGTCAAAACGTCGCTGCTGTCCACCACAAACTGCCATTGATGCGTCTCACCCGCAGCGATTGTTTCGACTGCCAGGTCTTGCGCTTCTAGCTCTCCTTTGTCTACCACACTGCCCGATACCGTGGCGGTCGGCGTCGGAGTGGGCCCCGTCGTAGGCGTCGTCGTAGGCGTGGCGCTGGGGCCTGCTGTGGCTGTAGGCGTCTGCGTTGCTCTGGGGTCGGGCGTAGAGGTGGCAGTAGGCGTCAACGTAGGCGTGGACGTTTCATTGGGGTTGGGCGTGATGGTGAAAGTTGGCGTTTCTGTCGGTTGATCGGGAGCGCGCGTGAGGGTAGGCGTGGCGCTGGGCTGCGCCCTGGAGGTGGGCGTAGCCGTAAAGGGAGTGGTTCCCAACGGCGTCAACGTTAGCGGGGATGTCTGGGTGTCGCTAAAAACGGCCGTCAATAACTCTGGCGGCACTTCAAAGGTGATGGGTAAGTCACCTAAATCAGACGGAAGCGTGGGCAAATCACCCAGGTCCGCAGGAAAGGTGGGAAATCCACCCGGTTCAGGCGGCAGCGTTGGCTGCTCTGCGGCAGACGGAGGCAATGGCGTGGCGGAGAGTTCCGCCACAGCCTGACCCAGAGGTGTTAGCGTAGCAAAGGTAATCGGGTTGGGGGCAATAATCTCGGCAATGTCCAGGTACCAGACCTCAGTCAGCGGCAGGTTCTTACCGCAGCCCACAGGGCCGCGCCAGACCCACCACCGTCCGACAACGGTGAGCATCAAGCCATTGGGGGCCATGCGCTCCAACTGCTCGTAACTGCCGCCAATGGCAACGGCGGCTCCTTCATCGGTTAAGACCCAGGGCGCAGGTGAGCGGCGGGTAACGGTAGAGCAAGCCAGGGGGGCAGAACGGTAAAATTGTCCGGTAAGCTGCATACGCTGACCCGCATAGGCGGCAGGGTTCTGCATCAGTTCAGCCAATGTGACGGCGGCGGTCTCATCCAGCAGCGGCGGCGGCGTTCCCCCTGGGACCCAGCCGGCAATGGGGTTATCTGCTCTCCCTTCGCGGCAGCTAATCAGCAGCAGGGTAACAAAGACAGCAGCAGTCAGCAAAATGAGTGTTGAACGGATGCGCATCATACCTGATTCCATGCCCATTGTACGCGCCTCCGGCTGATCATACCAACATTTGCCGCTGCTGCGCGCAACGTTCATAGAGCAGTAAGGTAAGCTGAAAGCGTGTCAGGGCGTCAGTTCAGGCGTAAAGTCGCAACCCAGGAATGCCGCCAGGCGGGCCAGTTCCGCCTCCAGTTCGCGGGTAAACGCGGGCGCGGTGGGGCGCTTATGCACATAACCGGGTTCGGCGACCAGGCGACCATCTGTGACGGACACGTTCGCCCAGCCGATGACTGCAT
>CAYQYJ010000658.1:0-1907 GCA_964421605.1 uncultured Ardenticatenaceae bacterium
GGCGCAGACGCGCCCAAAATTGCCCACAAAAATGGGTGTCAGCCCCGCCGCAGGCGGGGCTGACACCCACCACGACAAAGTGTAGCGCCACGGTGGCGCACCGCCGAAGATAAAGATCAGGCAGATTTGTCTTGTAGATGGTCAGAAGCCGCCGCTTCTGACCACTGACCACTCGCTATGGATCACTATTTTAAGGAGACACCATGCTTAAAAGAGTTCTGTTTGTATTAGTTCTGGTCGTCGGGTTGACCTTGTTTGTAAGACAGGAGAGCCAGGCTAACCCCGATCCTATCGTCAGCCAGCGTCCCGCTTATGTGGCGGGCGAGGTTTTGCTGAAATTCAATGATGGCGTGAACGCCGCCGCCATGGATTCGTTCCATCAAACATATGGGACGCAGGTCTTGCACCGCTTTCAGTTGATAGATGTGTATCATCTGCAACTGCCGGCATCCATGACCGTTCCCCAGGCGCTGTCCACTCTGGCCCGCGACGCGCGCGTGCAATACGTGGAACCCAATCACTACAACTATTTGGACGCGACGGCTGCCATTCCTAACGATGCCCTGTTTAACGATTTGTGGGCTATGAACAACACCGGGCAGACAGGCGGTACGCCGGACGCGGATATTGACGCCGTGGAAGCCTGGGACATCACCACTGGCGACAGCGACCTGGTGATTGCGGTGATTGACTCTGGTCTGGACATGAACCATGAGGACATCGCCGCCAATTTGTGGACCAATCCGGGGGAAATTCCGGGCAATGGCATTGACGACGACAACAACGGTTACGTGGACGACGTTCACGGTTGGGACTTCTCTGATGACGATAACGATCCCGCGCCGGCAGGCGGCGGTTGTCTGGGGCATGGCACGCATACTGCCGGCACGGTCGGCGCTGTGGGTAACAATGGCGTGGGCGTCACGGGCGTCAACTGGAACGTGAAGCTAATGCCGATCAAGGCGTTTGAGCCCATCCTCATCATCTTGTGCGCCGCTTCCGACGCCGACTTAATGGCATCCATTGAATACCAGACGGTGATGGGGGTGCGCGTTTCCAATAACAGTTGGGGCGGCAGCACGCCCAGCCAGGCGATGCAGGCGGCTATTCTGGCGACCCGTTCCGTGTTTGTGGTCGCTGCCGGCAACAGCGGCAACGACCAGGAAATCACCCCCTCCTATCCCTCCGCCTACCCGAACGCTAACATCATCTCCGTCGCCGCGACCGACGATACCGACACCCTGGCGGGTTTCTCCGACTATGGCGTTGTTTCCGTAGACCTGGCTGGGCCTGGCGTGGGCATCCGCAGCACCCTGCCTAACAACAACTACGGCAACCTGTTTGGCACTTCTATGGCTGCGCCCCACGTGGCGGGCGTGGCTGGTTTGCTGTTGGCGCAATACCCTGACCTGACCAACAACGAAGTGAAATGGTGTTTGATGGCTGGCGTTGACGTCATCGGGCTGCCAGTGGTGACAGGTGGGCGGCTGAATGCCCAGAAAGCGCTGCAGCGGTGCGGTATGCCCATGGCGCTCTCCGTGGAACTGACGCCCGTCAGTCCTACCGAATTGTCGCCGGGCGATACGCTGTCGTTCGATTTGACCCTGACCAACACCACCGCCAATGCTGTCAGCGGCAACCTGCGACTCTACTTCGAGTTTGTTACCGGGCAGACAGCTACATTTGCCAATGCCAACATCACCTTGAATCCAGGGCAGTCCTTCACGCGCAATATCGCTTTCCAACTGCCGCTTACCATTCAGCCAGGCACAATCTTCTCCATCTTTGGCGGGACCAGCACGCCCACCAGCTTTGCTGAAGAGCGCCTCGACTACACCATTGTGCCCTAGCAGTTCAACCGCCGTTCGCTAAACTGTGACCATCTCTTTAGCTGCATACCGACCTGC
>CAYQYJ010000659.1:0-1901 GCA_964421605.1 uncultured Ardenticatenaceae bacterium
TGCCCACCTACCCCGCAACCGTTAACCCATGCCTCTCCGCCACTGTTCACTCATCACTGACCACTGTCCACTGTTCACTCATCACTGCTCACCGTCCACTGCCACAAACTCACCGCCATTGAAATGCCGCCGCCGCTGGCGCAGAAGAGAACCAGGTCGCCTGGCTGGGGCCCGCGGCCCTGGGTGAGGGCATCGTCCAGAGCCATGGGGATGCAGGCGGAGCCAGTGTAGCCCCATTTGTCCATTACCCAGTGCGTTTTCGTCAGCGGCTGCCCCAAAATGGACATGGTGGTCTTGATCGTATTCAAATTAAGCTGCGTGAAGACAAAGAAAGCCACGTCGTCCACGGTCACGCCGGCTTTGGCGGCGACTGCTTGCACGAGCGTGGGCCAGTTGTCGGAGTTGAAGGTGGGCGGGAACTTTTTGACAAATTGCACCCGCGGCGCGCCGCCGTTTTCCTGGATCGGGGTGACCGGACAGGCAGCGCCGCCCGTGTAGATGCCCAGAGCGTCATAGTAGCCGCCATAGGCCACGATTTTGCTGGCGAGGAAGCCGGGGGATGCGCCGGCGCCCAACACGACGGCGCCGGCGCCATCGGCGAAAAGGGTGCAGGTTTTGTGATCGCTGTAATCTACGAAGCGGGTCATGCCGTAAGCCCCCACCACGAGGACATGGTTGACGTCGGCGTCGGTGAGGATGTAGCGGGCGGCGGCATCCAGGGCAGTCACCCAGCCGGCGCAGGCGCAGTTGAGGTCAAATGTGCCGGCATTCCACCCCTCCCCCACCCCTTCCGCCCGGCGCAGTTTCTCTTGCAGCACCGTGGCTGTAGCCGGGCTGAGATAATCAGGGGTGTCTGTGGCGACAATGATCAAGTCCAGATCCACAGCGCGCAAGCCAGCGCGAGCCAACGCCTGCCGCGCGGCGTGCAGAGCCAGATCGCTGGTGGTCTCATCCGCCGCCATGACGCGCCGTTCGCGGATGCCCACGTTCTGCACCAGCCAGTTGTCAATGTCTCGCTCCGGAAATAGCGCGTCAAAAAACGCATTAGGCAGCGCCTTTGCCGGCACATACCGCCCCGTACTCAAAATCTGCACATATCGCGTCATAAATCCGCCCGTTGCCTGCTTCCCATTAGCTGCGTTCTGTAGACACAGCTAAATCGTGGTAGGTGTCCGTTCCGCGCCGCCGGGCGGGCAAACACCGATTTTTATGGGCAATTTTAGGGGCATATGCGCCCAAAATTGCCCGTCGCTGGTATTTTCCACCTGTGGCGGCGAAGTTAAACTTTTGTCTGGATAAACGACAGCCTACCAGAGAAAAGTTCAACTGCCTGGTTGAACGGTTACGTAGTTACTGTCTGTTTCCTACGTGCCAATGACGATGCCGCCATCCACGCTCAAAACGGCGCCCGTGATAAAGCTGGCTTCCTCGGAAGCCAGAAAGGCGTAGGCGTTGGCAATATCTATGGGTTCGCCCAGGCGACCAATGGGGGTATGTTCACGCATGGTTGCCAGCACTTTATCGGGCATGGCTTTGACCATTTCCGTGCCAATGAAGCCGGGGGCTACCGCGTTGACGCGGATGCCATATTTGCCCAATTCCCGCGCCCATACTTTGGTCATGCCAATGACGCCCGCTTTGGTGGCGACGTAGTTGGTCTGGCCGAAATTGCCATAAAGACCGACCACGGATGAGGCGTTGAGCACCACGCCGCCCCCCTGGGCGATCATGATGGGGACGACAGCCTGGGTGCAGTGGAAGACGCCTTTCAGGTTAACGTCTATGACGGCGTCCCAGGCGGCGGCGGACATCTGGTCTACGAGTTCGCCGTTCTTGAATTTGACGAGTTGGGCGTCGCGGGTGATGCCGGCATTGTTCACCAACACGTCAATGCGCCCATA
>CAYQYJ010000660.1:0-1898 GCA_964421605.1 uncultured Ardenticatenaceae bacterium
GCTAAAGCGGTTACTACAAACCCCAATCGCCAAGTTATTTACGGACAGTTAATAACCCACATTATATAACAGGCAACAGGCAACAGACAACTGATAACGGGCAACGGGCAACGGTTGCCGGGCAACGTTAGCTGTTGGCATTGTCGGTGGGCGGCTGGTCGGCTTTGAGGCCGGGGAGGTTGCGCAGCGATTGGAAGAGGTCAATACCGGTGAGGGCTTCGATAGTTGCCGGCACTTGCGCCATCATATTGGCGACATCTCCGGTTAATTTAGAAGCGCCGCCCTGTCCATCCCCGCCTGTGTTAATCATCACAATTCGTTCTGTTTGCGCCAACGGCTGCGCCATGGCGCTGGCAAGTTCTGGCAACTTGTCTAGAATCTGTTGGATGATGGCGGCCTGGGTATATTCACGCCACGCTTCCGCTTTCTTTTGCGTCGCTTCCGCTTCCGCCAGACCTTGTTGCCGCAGCACTTCCGCCTGAGCCAGACCTTTTTGCCGCAGCACTTCCGCCTCGGCGCGACCACGCGCTTCTACGGCGGCGGCTTCACCCTCGCCGCGCTTGCGGATGGCTTCGGCTTCACCGGTGGCTTCTGTCTGTAGCTGGAACTGGCGCGCCTGGGATATTGTCTGCACCCGAAACTGTTCGGCTTCGGCAGGCTTGCGCACGGTGGCATCCAGTTCGCGTTCGCGGCGCTGCGTCTCTTGTTCCTGCACTTCGATTTGCTTCCGTTTGCCGACTACTTCAATCTGGACTTCCTCTTCCTTAATTCGCTGATTTTCAATATTCTGCTGCAAACTATAAGCCAGTTCCGCCTGGGCGCGTTTGCGGTTGGTTTCCGCGGCGTACTCCGCCTGCTGCACCTCAAAATTCTTGCGGCTTTCGGCAATGCGGGTTTCGGCGTCAAATTTGGCAGATTCGCCCTGCTGCCGCGCTTTGGCGCTTTCAATGGTGGCGTCACGGGCGGCTTCGGCTTCGCCAATGGCGGCGTCGCGCTTCACCTGGGCGATACGCGGGCGTCCCAGGGCTTCCAGATAACCTTCGGTGTCGCTGATGTCCTTGATGACGAAGGAGACAATCTCCAGACCCATGCTAGCCATATCGTCGCCGGAGACTTCCTGCACTTTTTGGGCAAACGCTTCGCGGTCGCGGTAAAGCTGTTCCACCGTCAACGTGCCTAGAATGGCGCGTAGATGTCCAGCCAGGGTTTCGTGGGCGACGTGTTGAATTTCGTCCTGCGATTTGGAAAGGAACTGGATGGCGGCAGTGCGAATGGAGTTCTCATCGCTGCCAATTTTAACTTGAGCCACGCCATCCACCGTGACGGGGACGCCCTGGCTGGTGGGTACGTCGGGCGTGGTGATGTCAATGGTCATGATTTCCAGGGAGAGGTGGTCAACCCGCTCCAGGACGGGCCAAATGAAGGAGCGACCGCCAGACACAATGCGGAATTTGCTTTCGATCTCCCCCATGTCGCGCCGTCCCTCGCCGCGACCAGAGATGACCAGCACTTCATTGGGACCTACCTTTTTCACGCGGCTGGCGTACACAAAGAGGATGGCAAAGACGATGAAAACAAAGATAAAAAATGCAATGGCGATTAAGCCGCTGTCACCAAACATGGGAGATCTCCTTCATAGGGGTCAGTGGCGAGTGGTCAGTGGTAAGTTTGTAGTGACGGCTTTAGCCATCCAAACCGCTAAAGCGGTTACTACAAACCCCAATCGCCAAGTTATTTACGGACAGTTAATTAGAAGCGCAGTCCCCAGGCTGTCTATAAACCAATCTGCGGTATCTACGATAAAGTGTGTCACTTAGCTGGCGGGGGCTGCACGAAGGCAACCCGCCCTACAATGCGTTCTATTTTGACGATTTCGCCTGTGTTGATACTTTGTCCGG
>CAYQYJ010000661.1:0-1895 GCA_964421605.1 uncultured Ardenticatenaceae bacterium
TGGACCGCCACCAACGCCCTGCGCGCCGACCTGGCGCTGCACTGCCTGCGGCTGGACATGAGCTTCCACAAAGTGCATAAGCCGGGGGAACTCATCGAACGGGTGGACGGGGACGTCAACAAGCTGGCTAACTTCTTTTCCCGCCTGGTCATCCGCCTCACCAGCAACCTGCTGCTGCTGTTGGGCGTGCTGGCGCTGTTGTGGACGCTCAACTGGGGCGTAGGGTTGGCCATCACCCTGATCAGCCTGGTGGGCGCGGTCTATCTGCACCACCTGAACCGGCGGATTGTGCCCCGTTGGGAGGCGCTGCGCCAGAGCGAGACCAGCCTGTTTGGCTATCTGGAAGAGTGGCTCAACGGCACGGAAGATATTCGCAGCAGCGGCGCCACGGGGTACATCATGCAGCAACTGCACCGCCTGTCGCGCGCCCGCTGGCTGAGTATGCGCCACGCCATGCGCCTGAACGTATTTGTGATTACGCTGCCGATCACGATGTTTACGCTGGCTTACGTGGCCGCGCACATCTTGGGGGCCACGTTGTTTCGTAACAGCGTCCTGAGCATTGGCAGCATCTACCTCATTTTCTACTACATTGACGTGATCAAGGGCCCGCTGTGGGAAATTTTGCGCCAGGTGGAGGATTTGCAGCGGGCGGCAGCCAGCCTGAACCGCGTCGCCAGCCTCTTTGCCGAGCAGCCCACCATTCTGGATGGGCCCGGGGCCGACTTTGGCGACGGCCCGCTGTCAGCGTCGTTCAACCAGGTCAGCTTCCACTACGCCGACGCGCCCGAACAGCCCGTGCTGGCGGACGTTAGCTTCCACCTGGCCCCAGGGCGGGTGTTGGGGCTGTTGGGGCGCACGGGCAGCGGCAAATCCACGCTGACCAAACTGCTGTTCCGGTTTTATGATCCCAGCGGCGGCGTCATCGCCCTCAACGGCGTGGACATTCGCGCCGCCGCGCAGCGGGAACTGCGGCAGCGAATTGGCATGGTGACGCAAGATGTGGAGTTGTTCCACGCCAGCGTGCGCGACAATCTGACCCTGTTTGACGCGGCTATCCCCGAGACGCGCATCCAACAGGTGGTGCAGGAAGTGGGCTTGAGCGACTGGCTGGCCGGGCTGCCTGCGGGATTGGACACGCCGCTGGCGGGCAGCAGCAGCCTGTCGGCGGGGCAGGCGCAGTTGCTGGCCTTTGCCCGCGTTTTCCTGGCGGATCCGGGGCTGGTGGTGCTGGACGAAGCCTCTTCCCGCCTGGACCCGGCCACGGAGCAGTTGATTGAGCAAGCCATGAACCGCCTGCTGGCCGGGCGCACCGCCATTATCGTCGCCCACCGCCTGGGAACCGTGCAGCGGGCGGATGAAATCATGATCCTGGAGCAGGGGCGCGTCGTCGAACACGGCGCACGAGTGCGCCTGGCGTCCGACCCAGAGACCCGCTTCTTTCAACTGCTGCAAACGGGCATGGAAGAAGCCATCGCCTATTGAGGTGCGAGGCACTGGCCATAGGATTTCCAACTGGCCTAAACCGTTCGGCCAGTGCCTTGCACCACTTTGACAAACCATGAAACCGTATCAATACTTCTGGCAGCTTATTAAATTCAGGCCGCGGTATTACGTCACGGACGTGATCACGTTTACGCTGCATGCGGCGGCGGGGACGGCGTTGGGGCTGATTTTACGGGCGTATTTCAACAACCTGACGGGCGATCCGGGCCTGGCGCTGACGGTGGGGCAGGTGGTAGCGGCGCAGTTTGGCTATGCCCTTATCGCCGCCGCAGCCCTGGCGGCGGCGGCGCTGGCGTTCATTAACTTCGAGTTTCACGGCATGGCCCTGTTGATCCGGAATATGTTCGCGCGGGTGTTGGAAATGCCGGCAGCCGATCCCCTCCCCCGCC
>CAYQYJ010000662.1:0-1890 GCA_964421605.1 uncultured Ardenticatenaceae bacterium
ATGGCGGTAGAGGGTGTGGGCGTTGGTCATGATCCGTTCGGGCGAGTCCCAATCGGCGAACGGTTGGCGGGCGTAGTCAGGGGAGAGCACCAGGTCGCGGGCAGCGGCGGCAGCGGATAGGCCCGCCTGGAACCGTTCCGTCACCCCTGTTTGCACATATTCCCAATACGCTTTGACCAGGCGCACGCCGTTTTTGTTAGTCAAGGGACCGTGTCCGGGCACAATCAGGTCTACGTCCAGGGCCATGATCCTGTCCAGCGCCGCCAGCCAGTTCGCCAGCGGGCCAGCCCACATCACGGGGGTGGAACCGATGAAGAGGACGTCGGCGGCGTAGAGCAGGCGGGCGTCGGGGACGTAGACGATCAGGTCGCCCTGGGTGTGGGCGGGGCCGACTTCGATGAGGTGGACGGCGCGCCCGCCGACGTCTAATGCCAATTCGCCACTGAAGGTGCGTCTGGCGGGAAGATGCACCACGCCCGCAAAATCATACGGCTTGACCATGCCCTGAAACCAATGCCCCACTTTCGCCGCCCCAAACAGGTGGAACAGGCTCAACGCCTTGCCTGCTTTGCCCAACAGCAGCAGGGTGCGCGGCTGCGTGACCAGCATCTCTTTGTAACTGGCTGCCGAAGTAATGATGTCCGCCTGGCTGACGAGCAAATTTCCCCAGAAATGATCCCCGTCTGCGTGGGTGTTGACCACTGTTTGCAGCGGTGCGTCTTGCAGCAGCGGCTGCATGGCGGACAACATGGCGCGGGTGTAGGGCAAATCCCACAGCGTGTCTACCAGCAGCGACGCGCCTGCGCCCACGATCAAGCCGGCATTCGACTCCCCCCACGAACCGTTAGGCGTCAACCAGGCGTAAGCGTTATGCCCCAGATCGTACAACCCCTCGGCGTACAGCGGCGTCTCCTGATAACGGGTTAGTTTAGCATCCGTCGCCGCCAGCGGCGCGCGGTCGCGCATCAAAGAAAGAATAGCGGCAGTTTCTGCTTGCATAGGTGGCCTCACAAGGAAATAATATGCCGTAGTATATCGTGGCGCGGGCATCTTGCCCGCTTGCGCTTTTGGCGGGCCAGGGTTTTCAGTAGCCAACATGGACCGCCGGCTTGCAGCCGGCAGGGACAAACTAACAGTTTGTCCTACATTTTTCTCCGCGCCCTCTGCGTCTCGCGTAAGCGGACTGCCGCGTGAGACAATTTTCAAAGGGAGGTCGGGCAAGGATGCCCAACCTACGCTATTTTTCGAAGGAGACACCATGGGTTGTGGCGCGCCATTCCTGTGCTGAGCCTGTCGAAGCAATGGATGAAAATTTGTAGCGCAAACTGTTAGTTTGCGCGGCTCGTTGTAGCCCGATTTTCCAAAATCGGGCGGGCGATTTTGGAAAATCGCCCTACATTTTACGAAGGAGCATCATGGACCTGCAACTAAAAGACAAAATTGCTCTGGTGACGGCGGCTTCCAAAGGGTTGGGCAAAGCCGCCGCTCTGGAACTGGCGCGCGAGGGGGCGCGGGTGGTGATGTGCGCCCGCAGTGAACTGATTGAAACCGCTGCCGCTGAAATTCGGGCGGCAACGAACGCTGACATCCTGGCGGTGCGCGCCGATGTGACCGCGCCCGCGGACGTGACCAGGCTGGTGCAAACCACGCTGGATCAGTTTGGTCGCCTTGACATTCTGATTGCCAATGCCGGCGGGCCGCGACCGGGCAACTTTCTGGACCTGTCGCCTGCGGATTGGGAAGCGGCGGCGCAGTTGACGCTGATGAGCGCGGTACGGTTATTTTATGCGGTCACGCCCCACATGCTGGCGCAGGGCAGCGGCAGCATTGTGGCGATTGAGTCGGTCTCTATCAAGCAGCCGGTGGACAACCTGATCCTTTCCAATTCGC
>CAYQYJ010000663.1:0-1884 GCA_964421605.1 uncultured Ardenticatenaceae bacterium
GGATAGGGTGGTGTGATGAATCGGGAAGCTTTCAAACAGCGGTTGAGTCAGGGGCCTTTGTTGTTGGATGGGGCTATGGGGACGATGTTGCACGCGCGGGGGGCGATGATTGGGCAGTGTTTTGACGCCCTGTGCCGGGATAATCCGGCGTTGGTGGCGGAGATTCACCGGCTGTATATTGATGCGGGGGCGGATATTATTGAGACGAACAGTTTTGGGGCGAACCGTTTCAAGCTGAGCGAGTATGGGCTGGAAGAAGAGGTGGCTGCCGTGAATAAGGCGGCGGTGACGCTGGCGCGGCGGGTTATTCTGGGAGCATTTAAGCCGGTGCTGCTGGCTGGTTCGGTGGGGCCGTTGGGCGTACGCCTGGCGCCGTTGGGGCGGGTGAAGCAGGAGCAGGCGGAAGCGGCTTTTGCAGAGCAGATAGCGGCGTTGGCGGCGGCGCCGGAGGGGATGCCGGGGGCCAGCGGCGTGGATTTGCTGTTGATTGAAACGATGTCTGATTTGAAGGAGGTGGAGGCGGCGGTGAGGGCGGCGCGGGCAGTGGCGCCGGAGTTGCCCATTATAGCGCAAATGACGTTTACGCGGGATGATCGGACTTTGTTGGGCAACCGACCGGCTGAAGTGGCGCGCAGGCTGGCGGAGCTGGGGGTGGATGTGATTGGCGTGAACTGCGGCAGCGGGCCGGCGCAGGCGCTGCGGCTGCTGGTGGGGATGCGCGAGGCTGCGCCCCATGTGCTGCTGGCGGCGTCGCCTAATGCAGGTTGGCCGGAGCAGATGGAAGGGGGACGGGTGCTGTATCCGGCGACGCCGGCTTATTTTGGGGATTATGCGCGGGCTTTTGTGAAGGCGGGGGCGGCGCTGGTGGGCGGCTGCTGCGGCACGACGGAGGCGCATATTGCGGCTATGCGCCAGGCGTTGGATGCGCCGGGACCCAGCCCGCGCGAACTGCCGCAGGTATCGGGGGAGACGCGGGAAGGGAGGATATTGCCGGCAGAGCGCCCCACCGCCTTAGCCCAAATGCTGCACGCCGGTCAGTTTATCATTACGGTGGAGATGAGCCCGCCGCGCGGCCTGACTACCGAACGGTTGATGGCCGGGGCGCATATGTTGAAAGAGGCGGGCGTCCACTTTATTGACATGGCCGACAGCCCGCTGGCGCGGATGCGCATGAGCGCCTGGGCGGCGGCGTATTTGTTGCAGCAGCAGGTGGGCATGGAAGCGATTTTGCACTTCCCGACGCGGGGGCGGAATTTGCTGCGGGTGCAGGGGGATTTGTTGGCGGCTCATGCGTTGGGGGTGCGTAATTTGTTTGTGGTGATGGGGGACCCGACGCGGATTGGGGATTATCCAGAGGCGATGGACAATTATGATATTGTGCCAACGGGTTTGATTGAGTTGATTAAGATGCAGTTAAACCAGGGCATGGATAAGGCAGGGCAGTCTATTGACCAGCCGACGGGGTTTGTGGTGGGGTGCGCGTTAAATCTGGAGTCGAGCGACCCGGAGCGGGAGATGAAGCTGTTGCGGAAGAAGATTCGCAGCGGGGCGGATTTTGCGTTGTCGCAGCCGGTGTTTGATCCGGCGACGGCGCGGGCGTTTTTGCAGCGGTATCAGGCAGAGTATGGGGATTTGATTCCGGTGATTGCCGGCATTAAGCCGCTGTATAACAGCAATAATGCGGAGTTTTTGCACAATGAGGTGCCGGGTATTCATATTCCAGAGAGTTACCGGCGGCGGATGCGGGAGAGCCAGAACCCGCAGCAGGAGGGGGTGCTGATTGCGCAGGAACTGCTGCAAGAGGCGCGGGGGTTTGCGCAGGGGGTGTATTTGATGCCGGCGTTTGGGCGGTATGATCTGGTGGCGGATATATTGGATATGTTG
>CAYQYJ010000664.1:0-1883 GCA_964421605.1 uncultured Ardenticatenaceae bacterium
CGGCGGGCCATAGTGGGCGGCGTAAGCGTCGGGCACTTGCGGGTAGCCATGAAAGCTGGCGGCGGGGCCGCCCGCCAGGGAAAGAAAGATGGCGCGCTGCGGATCGTACAGGCGCGGCTGGGCGTCTGCGCCCGCTGCCGTGAGTTCAATTTGCAGCGCCAGGCGGCTCCAGGGACCAGCCAATAAGTCGCTCATGCCAAAATCGGTCAGGCCAGGGTGGGCGGCGGCGTACTCAGCCACGTCGCGCATGTTAGCGTGGTAGAGGAAGCGGGTGTTGCCGTGCGCGGGCCATTCGCCAAAGTAAGCGGGCAGGTCGCGCCAGCCTACGGAAACGACCAGGAGCGCGCCCAACAGCGCCGCCAACCAACGCCCACCCGCCCACCGCTGCCCGCCTATCCAACCGATGGGCAGCGCCGCCAGCAGAAAAGTAGCCGGCTGCGCCAGGATGGTATGACCAAAACTGGCAGGGGGGACGCTGATGAAGCCGGGGAAAATGCCGGCAGCCCACCACCCCACCAGAAACAGATACGGCAGTGCCCGCTCTCTTTCCGCCCCCAGGCTGAAGCGCACGCTTTGAAACAATGCCAATCCCACCCCTACCCAGAGGAACGCCGCCCCGATGATGCCCAGGACGGGACGGTGCGGGATGTTGTACAACCATTCCGGGTCGCCATCGGCGTGGAACATGCGCAGCGTGGTCGCCGTTTGCTGCGCCAGCGGCGCAAAGTCGCCCGCCCGCGCCGCCGTCAGGGGCACAGCCAGTTCCGACACCCGCCCCTGCGCTTCCGGCTGCTGCCACAGCGTCACCGCCAGCGGCAGCGCCAGCAGGGCTATCAAGCCAAACATCAAGGCTATGCCCCGCCAACGCGCGCGCAGTTGCGGGCGCTGCCGCAACGCCAGATAAAGACAAAACGCCAGCAAAATCAACGGGACGCCCCGCCCGGCAAAGTACGTGTAGAAACCGAGGCTGGTAAAAAAGGCCGCGCCCACAAATGAGCCATACTGGCTTATCCAGCGGCGGAATGGGGTGGCATCTACCTGTGCGGGACGGGGCTGCCAGGCGCGCCAGAAGCAGATAAAGGCCAGCAGCGTCCACACCGTCAGGCTGATGTGGCGCATGCCCAGGCGGGAATAGATGAGCGACCAGAAGCTAACCGATAGCGCCGCGGCGGCGATCAACCCGTGATGGCGGCTGAAGAGACGGCGGCCTAAATGGTAGGTGAGGGGCACCGCCAGCGTGCCAAAAATAGCCGAAAGCAGGCGGAACCCGATGGCGTTGGTTCCAAACAAGGCGATAAAGACGGCATGAAGCGCATGATACAGCGGCTCGTGCCCGGACGCATCGGGGTAGAAGAAAGCCAACTGCCCGTCCAATATCTTCTGCGAAATGACCAACACGTTGATGAGTTCATCGTCCCGCCAGCCAGGAGGGACATCCGCCAACCGCCACACGCGCAGCCCAAAGGCGGTCAGGGTGATCAAGAGCATGGGCCAGTCGAAACGTGGTTGACGGGGAGGCATGGGCAGCAGTCGGTTATGGGTTGGCGACAAGGACGGAGGTGGGCAGAAGCAGATGGTCGGTCAGGTCGCCCTGCTCCGTCAAAAAGCTCAGGCGCGGCGGCTGGTCGCAGGGCGGGGCGAGGCACGTGTATGCGCCAATGACCAGCGTATAAGCGCCAGGCGGCAGGTCGGACGGCATGGGGATGGTATGCAGTTGGATGAACTGGTCGCCGCTGCGCCAGTAGTAGCCGGGCGCGTCCAGACGGTCTGCCTGCGCCAGGGGGGGGCCGTCGCTGGTCAAATGGGTGAAGAAAACTAAGCCTTCACGCGGCTGCCGCGCCTGCCACCAGACGGCAAGCTGGACAGTTTCGCCCGCAGCCAGG
>CAYQYJ010000665.1:0-1878 GCA_964421605.1 uncultured Ardenticatenaceae bacterium
CCCCTGTCTTTCGCCTGCTGCAAAGCGTCGCCTGCCGCGGGCTCCAGTAGATTCCAGGTGGCTTGCACAGCATCAAATAGCAACTGCCCATTCACGGTTAATTGCAGCGCCCGCTGCAAAGTCGCCGCCTGCGCCGCCCCGCTCAACGATAGACCAATGGTCAGGCCATCCGCTTTCATCAGGTGCAGTTCCGTCAGCACAGCTTCATTCTCCAACACGCCGCTGTCTAGCGTGGCCGAGTGAATCTGGTACAACCGCAAATAGTCGCCCAGAAAGCGGTGGCTTTCTTGCAATTGGCGGCGCAGTACAGGCAGCGAATGCTCCTTCACTTCATGCTGCGCCGCCTCAACCTGCCAGCCGGCTGTGTAGGTGTAGCCCCACTTGGAGCCAACAACCACGCTGTCAGGCGCAATGCCGCGGCTGGTCAGCCAGGAAGCCAGGAAGGACTCGGCGCGACCATAGGAACGCGCGGCGTCAAAATAACGAATGCCCGCCTGCCAGGCCGCGTCCAGCACGGCGTGCGCCTGCGCTTCCATGGCTTCCACCTCATAACGGGCGTCCATATCCTGGCGGTGGCCCAGATTGATGTATCCAGGCCGGCCCAACGCCGCCAACCCCAGGCCCAGGGGCGTCACCATTAAGTTTGTCCGGCCCAACGCGCGCCGTTCCACTGCTGTTTTTCCTCCAGTTTATAGCTGGCGCACGCTGACTTCGGTCACAAATGAACGGCTTTCAACAATTAACTGGCGTTCCGCCGTGTCGTAATTGGCTGTCTGTACAGGCTCAGCCGCCAGAAACTGTTCTTCCTTGACGCCATTTATTTTGCTTTCTGCATAAAAAGCGCCCGGAGAAACCCGCACGCCCACATCTTTGGGTACGAGCAGTTCCACGTCGGTCACAAATCCGTATACCCGTAAAAGAGTCTTGCCCGACGGAATGATGGCCTGGGTCATGTCCAGGTCCAAATCCATCACAAAACCAAAGAAATCTTCCGCCGTAACCGTCCAGGCGCCGCTGCGATCAATGTCCCCAATGATCTTGGTGGTATCCACGGTGCCAGGCTCGGTCATGCGCGGGCGCATAATCAGCCACAAGCCCAACAAGATCAGGGCGGCGGGCCAGCAAAACGCGCTGACATCAATGTTGGTCAAATTGCCTATCAGGAACAACACGCCCAGCAAGATAATAGCCAGGCCCCAAAGTAACTGTCCTCTATTCTGCATTTCTGTCCTCCTGTTTCATTTGGCAGCGACGCTTGTCATCATTGCGTCACGCATTATCATTGTAGAAGAATGCCGGCAGAATTCAAGCCTTTCCTACGCGCTCATTATGGGGGCAGGTAACGTGGGCATCCTGCCCACGCCTGCCCGCAAAATCAGGCGCGTCGCTTGCACAACAAGGAATAGTTATGTCGCTAATCACAGGTTACAGCCAGATCTTCCAAATCAATATCTCTGATGGCGGCGTCCCCAAACAACCGCTGCGCCAGGCGGAAGTGCAAACGTTGGGCGTCAGCGGCGACCGCCAGCGGGACACGCGCCATCATGGCGGCCCGCTGCGGGCGGTCAGTCTGTTCTCATTGGAGCGTATTCTGGCGCTGCAAGCTGAGGGGCATCCGATTTATCCTGGCTCGGTTGGCGAAAATATTACGCTGTCTGGGTTGGATTGGGCATTAGTTGTCCCTGGCGCGATCGTGCAGCTAGGCGACAGCGTGCGGCTGCAAGTAACCAGTTTTGCGATCCCATGCCGGCACATTCGCCACTCTTTCCAGGATGAAGGCTTCACCCGCATCTCCCCCACGCTCCATCCGGGCTGGGCCAGAGCGTACACGCAGGTGCTGCAAGCTGGCGTCATCCGCCTGGGCGATCCCGTTATCCT
>CAYQYJ010000666.1:0-1877 GCA_964421605.1 uncultured Ardenticatenaceae bacterium
GTAAACAGGGTGCGGTGATGTTCTTCTTGCGCGCGCATGAAGCTCATGATGCTGGGCAGCAGCGGGATGTCGTCGCGGACAGTGGATTGGCGCATTCGCCCTAGCCCGGTCGTTTCGATGATCGTGATCCCCCCCACGCCTGCCGCTTCCCAGGCATCTAAAACCTCGGTACATTGGTCTCGATTATCCAGAACTAACATTACCATATGATGCATAACTCACTTAACCTTTCCCCCAATAGAACTCTGACAACTACTCGTTTTCTGTCTGAACCGGAATAAGCCTCTTTCATTAACCATCAGGCGTTCTGCTTTCCGGTTGTGGTTTGGCTGTGCCGGCAAATGCCGCCCGCAGCATGGGGGGCGTCAGCAGGGTAGCCATAATAACCACAAAGACGGCAATGGAAAAGTTCGCTGGCGAGATTAGATTTTCCAACAAAGCAAAGGAAGCCACAATCAGGCCAACCTCACCACGCGACACCATGCCAATACCCAACTGCACCGATTCACGCCGGCTGAAACCGCTGAGCCAGGCGCCAAAACCGCTGCCCAACAGTTTACTGAGCACGGCTACCACGGTGATGACTATCGCCAATCCCCAGGCGCTGCCCGTAATGGCGCGCATATTCACTTCCAGGCCGATGTTAACGAAGAAGATGGGCACAAAGAAGCCGTAAGCCAACGTGGACACACTTCGCTCAATGCGCTCACTGAATGGCAGTCGCGCCAGGAACAAACCTACCAGGAATGCGCCCGTGATAGCCGCCATGCCGCCAATCACCTCGGCGGCCCAGGCATATAACAGGGTCAGCACCAACACGGCGGCTATTGTCCCCTGGCTGATGGGCAGGTAGTCTATCCAGCTTACCAGGCGAGGTAACAACCACATGCCCAACACAATGGCTACCAGCAAATAGCCAACCATGCTGCCCAGAGTGAGCAGGATCTGTCCCACACCGCCGGCAGCGCCACTGACCAGTATAACGGAGAGGGAGAGACCCAGAATAACCAGGATGTCGTCAAAAACGGCCGCTCCCAATAAGCCCAACCCCACGCGGCTGCGCAGTTTGCCCATTTCCAGCAACGTTTGCGCGGAGATGCTGACGCTGGTGGCTGCCAGGATTAAGCCAATGAACAGCCCTTCTTGGGAGCCAATGCCGAAGAGCATAGCAGTTCCCCAGCCTGCCCCCAGCGGTATGAGTACACCCAACACCCCGGCCAAAGCGGCCACTTTGCCGGATTGCAGCAGCTCGGAGAGGTGCAGCCCCAATCCAGCCAGCAGCATGAGCAGAATGACGCCCAGTTCGGCCATTAAGGTGATGAATTCGCCCAAAATGGGTTCGCTGCCGGCAAAAAGAGGCCAATGCAGCATGTTCAACACTGTTGGGCCGAGGAGGATGCCCGCCAGTAGTTCACCCAACACAGACGGCTGCCGTAACCGCGTGCTGAGATAACCGCCGATCTTGGCGGCCACAATAATGATTGCGACTGCCAGGAGAAAGTTTAAGAAATCTTCAGTCATAAGTACGTATCCAGATTGTTGACGAGCCTTTCCATTGTGACGGCATCCTCGTGACGACGTAGTTCCACCATGTCGCCTGACCGCAGCGCCGTCAGTACGGCGGGATCGAAGCCATAGGCGTAAGGAATGCCTTCCAATGAACAGGCAGGAGCGCTTTGTTGATCAATGTCGGTGTTGACGACAGCCAGAGGCGCCATGCCGCGATAATACAACTCCAACAGCACATAGGGGGCTACGGTGGAACCGCTGCCCTTGGGGAAGATGGCGATTTTGCCCGCCATGCTTTGCCCATGGGCCGGGTGGCCCGGCTCTTCAATCACGCCCGTCTGGCGGTTGACAAAGCCTAACAGGGTAAT
>CAYQYJ010000667.1:0-1875 GCA_964421605.1 uncultured Ardenticatenaceae bacterium
AGAGCATAGTAGATCAGGTAGATGATCAGCCCGACAATGCTGCCAAAAGGCACAGCCACCCCCAGGAATGGTGGGCCTAACCACAAGGTAATAAAAACGCCGCCCAGGACAGCGCCGCCAATCCACAAACCAATCAGCAGCCAGGTATCGCGCCGTCCACGCACAACGCCCAGCCAGCTAAAGCTGTAATAAAATACCGACAGGTAGAGTGTCTGCCATACCAGGAAGCCAAACAACCCGGTTATCACCAGGGCGTCGAACGTTTCGTTGTGCGAACGGTCAGGGGAGGCGTTGCGCGCTTCCACGGTCGCCAGTTCTGGCGGATAGAAGGCGTTGTACGCCACGTACATGGATTCTGGCCCATAGCCAATTAACGGGCGCAGGAAGTTAAGGGCGTCGCGGGAGCCGTCGGGATAGTTCAGCGGGGCATGGGGCTGGATCAGGTCCAAGACGCCTTCCCAGATGAGGACGCGCACGCGCCCCGTGCCGCTTTCTGATTCCAATACACGACCGAGGCGACCAATTGCCGGCAGTTCCCGCCAATCCTCCAACGTCTGCATCACAGAGCCAATCAGAGGACGCTGGGCCAGTTCTGGCCCTGGCTCATCCGCCAGGTTAAAAGCCACCAGCCACCCTCCCACCAGCAACGTCACCATCAACCAGGCAGACCACAACCAACGCCAGCCGCGCCGCGCCGCCGCCAGCACCAGAATGGCGAGAACTATCACCACCACCGCCAAAGCAAAAGCCACAAAAGAACCCATGGGCCCATTCAATGCAGCCAGGCGTCCGGCAGTCGTCAACGCTTCAAAGAGCAGGTTCAAGAGCAAAAAGAGGACGGCCACGCCGCCAAAAACCAGCGCCGCCCCGCGCAGGGCATCTCGCAGTTGGAAACGGCGGCGATCAGCCGCGGCGTTGCGCAACCCCACCAGCACAATCAAGACAAAGGCAAACATGCCCACGCCCAGGCCCAACCAGGGCCCGCGGCTGCTGGTCCAATAAATGGCAATAAGTTGAATGGCTAACGCAAAAATGTAAATGGCAGAGCGGATAATGTCGGCAGTCGCCAGTTCTGCTTCTTCCAGGATGTTTGTGAATGCGTCAATAATGCGCGCCGCCGTCAGGGGCACAGCCATAATCAAATAAGCGGCAATAAAAATCGCGTTGCCCATATGGCCCGCCACGCGGCGCTGTACGTTGCCGCCCCAGGGCAGCGGATCCAGGCCCCGCCGCTGCAGCATGGCGTAGAGGGCAACGGGAATGCTGGTAATAATCACCGCCGTCACCACGCGCCGCACCTGCGGGCGGGTACGGATGGTGACGGCCATCAGGGCAAAGATGACAATGTAGGAAAGCGTGGTGTAGGTCCCTTGCAAACGCTGGTAGGAGCCAGCCCAACTCACCTGCGGCGTGACGGAAAAGAGGGTAGAGATCAGATAGGACACCACCAGCAAGGCTGTGGGCAGCACAAACGGGATGCGCCACACAGCGTCCTGACCACGCGCCCGTAAACGCGCCCAGGATTGCCAGCCGCGCTGATCAATGAACTTAACCAGCCAGGTCACGCTCATAAGCACGGCGACTGAGCGCAGCAGTGTCAGCTTGTCTGGTTCAAAAACGCGGGCGGAAAAGGTGTCGAAAAACAGGGGGGTGGCCACAATGACGGCCAGCCAACCTGCTTCTAGCAGACCATCACACCAACGAGAGAGCTTTGAGTCCATATTGTGATTCCACTGTTACTTAGACATTATCGGAACGGACAGGATGCCAAAAAACACAGATTACGCAGGCTTGTGGTGAGCGCAGCCGAACCATGACACAGATTTTTAGGCTTTTAATCTGTAAAAACCGGTCGAAAACGTGTCATTTCGAGCC
>CAYQYJ010000668.1:0-1866 GCA_964421605.1 uncultured Ardenticatenaceae bacterium
TGCTTTTGACTGCCAATCCAATCCCCCAGAATCGAAAAGTCAGTGGGATCGTCCAGGTCGCAGGCGACCGCTACTTCTAAATTAGGTTGGCGGCTTTCGGGCAGGAGCAAGCCATATTGGGGGGCATAACCAGTGAGGGCGGCTGCCAGTGCCGATAGACCTGACTCGCGGTTGGTGAGCAGACCCGTATAAGAGTTGCCAAAGCAGATGGCGTTGGATTCAGCCCAGGCGGCAGGGCCAGAGACAACCACGCCCTCCCACTCATAGGGAATGCAAGATTGGGTTGGCTGCACGCCCAGGCGGACATATAAGTTGATAATTTCTTGACTATGTTCCAGGAAATCGGGGGCCACAATGCGCATGGCAGCGAATTGGGCCACATCGCAGCCAGCGGCGTTGAGGGTGGTGGGCACGGCTACCTGACCATCGGGGTCAGTTGCCAGCCGCGCTAGAAAGTGGCGCAGCCCCAAACCCCCTGTCAAAGGGGAAACGCCGGACAGGTGGGCGCTGTGGATGGGGGTCAGGGACTCTGCGCCGGCGGCAGCGGCCATATCTACTACCAGACGCATAGCCATTTGTTTTGCCATGCCGGCAGCGCCGCGCAGCATGGTTTGTTGTTCACTGTTCAGATGCAAGGTGGTTGCCATGAATGTTTACATTTGTGACGTTCTCTCCCCGTTGGAGGGGGAAATCGTCAACGAGGTCTGCCATGAGATGTCGCTGTTGTCCAGGCGACAATGTTCTCTCATGAATGATACCACATTTTTCCCGCTGCGGCGGCGAGTTTGCTTAACGTCAGGTTACACTCTGTAAAGCAAGTCCATATACTGCTTGAGCATATCCCCTACCAGGCCGCGCACGGGCAGGGTGGCAGCCATGCCATAGACGGGTGCCATGCCGCCCGTTGGCGCGGGCTGGCTTTTGACCTGGGCGACGGCAGCGCGCAGGTCGCTCAGGAAACGTTCGGCTACGCCTGGTTGGGTATGGCGCAGGGTGACGCACAAGTGGATGCAGGCGGGCTTGTGCAGGCCGTTGAGGCTCCAACCGCGCGCGGTCATGGCGTCCAGGATGCGGTAAATGTCCAGTGTGTCAGAAGTAAAAGCCAGTACCCACAAGGGATCGCCCAGCAAGCGCAGTTCTGGCAAACTTTCAATCCCCTGGCGGATGTGGGCGGCTGTTTCCAGGATGCGGCGGGTGGCGTCCAGGTAGCCAGCTTCGCCCAGGCTAACCATGGCGGCCCAACAGGCGGCGCTGAGGGCGCCGGGGCGGCTGCCGGCAAATGTCGGCGAGAAATACAACCCACCCGGCCAATCGGCGGTGGTGTAATATTGGTAGTGACGCAGCGTCGACCCGCGATAGAGGATAACGGACGTGCCTTTGGCGGCGTAGCCATATTTGTGGGTGTCTACCGATATGGAAGTGACCCCAGGCAGGCGGAAGTCGAAGGGAGTCACGGGATAGCCCAGTTTTTCGGCCCAGGGCAGCACAAAGCCGCCCAGACAGGCGTCGGTGTGGCAGCCGATGCTGTGGGCCTGGGCCAGGGCGGATAATGCCGGCATGGGATCAATCACCCCATGCGGAAAAGAAGGCGCCGAACCGACTATGACAATGGTATTGCGATTGATGGCGCGGCTGGCGGCAGCCACGTCCGCCTGAAAATCAGCGGTGACGGGAATGCGTACCAGCTTGATATTGAAGTAGTGGGCCGCCTTCTCAAAAGCCGCGTGCGCCGTCACCGGCGCAATCATCTCTGGCTGCGTAATCCCTTTACGCTCCCGCGCCCAATCCCGATAGCTTTTCATCGCCAGCAAAATGCTTTCCGTGCCGCCAGAAGAGACCGTGCCTACGATAGTGTCCTGGGTTTGG
>CAYQYJ010000669.1:0-1858 GCA_964421605.1 uncultured Ardenticatenaceae bacterium
TCAGCCCCGCCGCAGGCGGGGCTGACACCCACCACGATTAAGTGCAGCGCTACCATCCCCCTTTCCCCCAGGCGGAAGGGGGCTTTCCGTCGAGGGCGAGCAGATCAGACGGGATCGGAGGCTTCGCGCCAGTAGAAGTAAAGCAGCACAGCCATGACGCCTGCCAGGGGATGCCACAGCAGTCCGTGCGGCTGGAAGGCGCTGCCCGGTTCGCACATAAAGCTGCCCGTCTGCGACGCCGCCCAGAAAAATGTCGCCGCCAGAATGGACACGGCAGCCGAAACCCAGAGGATGATGGTGACTGTTTTGCCCTGCATCACCTTGCCGCTGCGAATCCAGATAATGACTTCCACGATGAGATAAGCCACCACCAGAATGATGATATTGATCACCGATGGGATTTGGGTGTGCAAGAAGGTAAACAATCCGATGGTAGCCAGGTAGCCAATCCAGAAGAACCAGGCTGAATCCCACAAGCGGCGGATGGAGTAATAAACGAGAAACGCGGCGTAGGCGTACATGGAGGCCCCGTCCAGGATGCCGCCCCATTGTTTAAGCGAGGCGTGGAACCACATGCTGCCCAGGCCTAAAAACAACACGGCAAAAACGTACAGGTCGGGCGCGGCATCGAATGACTTCATCAGGTTGGGCGCGGAGCGGGAACCGAGGTCGCGCCGATCCAGATAGAGGACGAAGGCGACGGTGAAGGAAGTGGCTATGGCATAGAGATTGACCCAGGTGTTGACGGGCTGGCGCACGCCAGGTTCTCCTTCCAGCACGTCTTCGCGGTCAAATTCCTCGCAATAGCAGGTGTTGTCTGCGTCGTCTGTCGGCGTCAGGCAGCTATCAGGCTCGCCGGGCCAGCCGCCAGCGACAAAGCCCAGGAACACACCCAGAATAACCAAAATAGCCGCTATCCAGACAATCAAACTCCTGTATACGCCCATTTCGTCCCTCCTGCGAAGATAGTGATCAGTGGCGAGTGATCAGTGGTCAGTGATCAGAAGCGCCTATTGTACCCCGCGTCTGGCAACTGGTGACGCAGGATGAGCCGGCTGGTCTCGATTATTTTCATTGGGCTACGCAGATTCGGGCCTTGTATTCCCCGCTTAAGCAATCGTCATCCGTTGAAACAGGCGGGCTAACTCTTGAACGCTTGCATAGCCTCTGGAACAAAAATATTTCCGATTTTAAGCTGCCACAAGTGGCTGAATACGCGCCACGTCGCTCTCAATCGCTTGCGCGGCTTCCCACAAGTCCACCGCCCGTTGTGCATTTAGCCAAAACTCTGGTGAGTTGCCAAACAAACGCGCCAGCCGTAGTGCCATTTCCGGGCTAACGCTGCGGCGCTCACGCAATAATTCATTGATTGATTGGCGAGAAACACCAATTGCTGCTGCCAGACTGGAAACAGTAAGGTTATAGTCCGGCAGAAAGTCTTCCCGTAACATCTCCCCTGGATGTGTTGGCCTGCGCTTTAGTCCGGTTGTGTTAGGAATACTCATAGTTCACACCTCATCTTAATGGTAGTCGCCAACTTCAACATCATAGGCGTCGCCATCAACAAACCGAAAGCAGATGCGCCACTGGTCGTTAATGGAGATGGAATACTGGCCTTTTCGGTCCCCTTCCAAAGCATGAAGACGGTTTCCTGGTGGAACTCTCAGGTCCTCTAATTGGGTAGCCAGGTCTACATACTCCAGTTTGCGAGCTGCCCATTTTGCGACATCAGGAGGGAATCTTTTGGCCTTGCCCGTAGCATACAATTCCTGAGTGCGTCGATCCGCAAATGACTTAATCATATGCCAAAATGCACTCTGTCACGTGACGGTTGTCAATACTTGAGGCGCCCCTAACG
>CAYQYJ010000670.1:0-1845 GCA_964421605.1 uncultured Ardenticatenaceae bacterium
TCCGCAATTGCCTTCCAAATGTGCGGCACAGTAGCCGAGGCCATGTTGCCATACTGGTGCAAGATGCGCCGGCTGAGCACCATTTTCTCCTCACAAATCCCTAACCGGTCGCGAATGCAGTCCAGGATTTTGGAGCCGCCCGGATGAACGGCGTAAACCAGGTTTTCTTTTTCCGCTTCAAAGTCAATCCCCCCCTGCCGGCACAAATTCACCACAAACGGATAAATAGATTGCTGGATCAACTGCGGTACATTTTTCGACAGATACATATCAAACCGGTAAGGTCCTGGCTCCAGCGTCATGTCATCTTGCGAATCAGGCAGCAAATGCTCCTTCAGCGCCAACACTTTCAACCCCCGCTTGCCCTGCCGTTTGATTTCCGCCAGCGGCATGGCTGAATACTTGATCAACCCATCGCTAAACAGCGTCATCGTGATCAGATTGCCTGGCGTCTGGTTCAGCAGATTGAAATGCAGCGACGACAACTCTGAATGCAAAATGTCAATCCGCTTCTTGGGCACAGGCGTCGTGAAATAGGGCGCGCTCATGAAGCCGACAGCCATGCGCACCGCCGGGAAAGCGCCGTAGCATCCCATCTGGTACGAGTGGGTGATCGTCGTCTGCAGCCAGTGTTGAGCCGAAAAGAATCGTTCCACCGGGCTGGGTGAGAGATTCCCTGTGCAACTGACATGGATCGCGTCGTCAGGGGGTTCTGCTACTCCGGCATAGACCTCTTCTAGGAATGCATACACGATTTCGCGGTAAGTGCGCAGCCTCACGTCTAACTGGCGACCGTGTGGGTCCTCTCGTATATTATCCAGCAGCGGCGGCAGTTCCTGTCCATAGGCGTCTGGTGTAGCGTCTGCCACAAAAAGGGGGACGGTTACCAGTTGGCGTTGGCCAATTACGTCAGGTGAAGTGCCAAAACGGTTTATCAAGCCCTCCACTTGCCCGAAGATGTTAGCTGTCTGCTCTGGCGACGTAACGTGTTCGTTGAGGCAGCGCACCGTCCCCAACAGCCAGGTAGTATAGGCCAGCACTTTTTCCTGGCGAATAGGGGGGCGCAGCAAAACGGGTTGAAAGTCTGTGAGAACAATGGTGTCTTGGTTTGTCATGACTTTTTCTCCTGCCGCTGCCGGGGAGGCAGCAGGCAGCATAATAGAATGTGGCTGAGGGCATCCAGTAAGCCCGTCCAACAGCGGTAATTGCCCTGGAGGAAACGGAGAGGGCGAAAACATTCTTCTCAGGGTTGAGAAGAGGCTTCTGCGTCTCCATGACCGCCTCTACCTTTAATATCCTCCCCAAAAAAATGGCTTGATCCCCCACACCTTTTGTACAACTGCGGTCATAGACTGTAAAGTAACAAAAGTCATCTGCACTACATGACTTTCATTTCCACCACAGTTTGCCTTCCATTTGCTCCGTGCCCTTCCCGTGCTATGTAACCCTGTTGGGCAGCGTTAACCGTCCCTGGCTGCCGCAGAACCTGTATCCACACTCTGCCAGTCAGCGCAAACGATCCCATCTGCCGCCGTGGAAAGAGTAGTCAGAATGCCAATTGTCCGCAGATGTGGGAACTGCGGCAGAGAGAAACTGACAGGGATGGGTGGATTGACAATGGGCAGAGCGTGTGAGAACAAAGGGAAAAGATTGCTCTGATAGGCAATCCACGTGTCCCATTGCATGTTTTCTTTCAGGCTGCCCAGATTGAAGCTGAGATCCAGCGCGCCATCGTTGTAGCTGGCGCTTAAATCAAGCGTGCACTTCGGTTCATACTCGACCACATAGCCTGACAGGCCATCCATTCTGGAGCGATCATCCCACTTGCCCGGATCGGTGTAGAAA
>CAYQYJ010000671.1:0-1830 GCA_964421605.1 uncultured Ardenticatenaceae bacterium
CTCGCCAACGGCTAGGCGCGCCCGCGGCCCTGGGTCTCCCCTACATCCGCGGCGAACGGGGCACGTGACAGGCGTCTGCCTCTATTCCCCTATTGAGGTTGATTAAAATAATCGGGCAAAAGCAAAATGCTGACCCTAGTGAGCGTATTGCATGTGCCCATTCTGCCATATTCCTTCATTCGCGCAATAACGACCTCGCCAGGGAGTCATGCAGCCAGTGAATGTATTTTTCCCTTGACCAGCCGCGATCTACCGTCAACAGGGTGAAAACCTCAGGACTTGTCAGCACCCAAACGATTTCTGCAGCCTGTCCGCTGTCCAATCCTTCCCGCAGCGCGCCGTGCGCAGACAAGCTTTCGGCAACGACAGCCAGATTTTGCAGACGCTGCTCAAGCAGGTTGTGCAGAAGCTCCGCAATTTCTGGCTCAGTTTTGGCCGCCGCCCGCATCACCTGGAAGATGGGAGCCACACGTTCCAGGATCGAGGCTATATCTCCGACAAAAAGGCGCAGTTGGCGGGTGGGATTGGTTTCTCGCAACACGGCTTGCGGGGCGGGGCGCTGCAGCAGGGGAATGGGCTGTGCGTCCCCGCCCACGGCCACATCTACCAGGTTAGCCAGGATAGTTCTTTTGTTTCCAAATGTGGCGAAGATGGTTTCGGGCGCTACGCCTGCCGCCTGTGCGATGGCTTCAATCGTCGCGCCAGCATAGCCGTGTTCAGTGAACAACTTGCCGGCAGCTTCCATGATCTGCCTGCGCGTCTCCCGCGCCTGCGCCTGCCGCCTGGTGGAGTTGTATGGGCGTTTAGGTTGCCTCGACTTGTCTCTTGACATCTACCTATTTCAGCATACAATACGTATATTAAATACAGTATAGCTGTATTTAATATAATTTCAAGTAGATCCCAAGTATAACGGCAGCCAATGACTGCAGCGAAAAGGAGATCCTATGTCAGCGCGAGCAAATCAGACAGTGTTTCGTGAAGTGATTGTCGAAGCCTTCAATCAAGGCCATTATGAGGTTCTACGCAGGCATTTCAGACCCGACTTTGTGGAACACCAGTTTGGACTGCACCCAACAATTGAAGGTATGCAGGGCGATATTCAATTCCTGCGCACCGCTTTCCCGGATTTCAACCTGACCATTGAGGAGATGGTGGCTGATGGGGAGAAGGTATGGGTGCGTATGACAGCGCGTGGAACCAATCAGGGCGGGTTTATGGGACCGCCCAACGGTAAATCCTTTGAGGTCGCTGTGTTCGACGTTTGCCGATTTGAAGACGGGAAAATTGTCGAACACTGGGGGTCGCCTGATCGTTTTGCTTTAATGACCCAACTGGGACTTTTGCCGCACAGGCAAGGTAGCTGATTGAACGGCAGATTTTAGAATTCGCCGCCAGGATGCCACGGACGCCAGGAACCTGCCTTTGTGTTCCGATAGAGAGCGAGGGGCGCACGGCGCCCCTCGCCCTCTCCCCACCCCCTTGGGGACTGCTACCCCTTTCATCCGATTGTTTTCTTAAACCCCCAATTTACCAACAACCCTGAAACATGACTTGAGCTTAATACCGGTTGGGCTTATACTTTCATGGCTTCAGCCAGTACCCATTGCCTGAGCCTGTCGAAGGCAATACCAGCTTCGCCAAGACTTCGGCGTGAGCGGCTCGACTGAACTCGCCGAACGTCTCAGTCGAACGCATAGCCCGCGAGAGGGTTAGTCGTTTTTAGATTCTCATTAGCCCGCTATGGGTGTACGCCTCCATATAACGAGAAATTTGGCGATAACCAGATGACAAAATTAAGAGGCTTTTCTTTGCGCGTTAGCAGCCGCC
>CAYQYJ010000672.1:0-1827 GCA_964421605.1 uncultured Ardenticatenaceae bacterium
TGTCAGCCCCGCCTGCGGCGGGCTGACACCTATTTTTATGGGCAATTTTGGGCGCATACGCGCCAAAAATTGCCCGTCACCGATATTTTTCATCCGTTTTGTCGAGGAGGTAGGGCAACTGCTGACGTCAGTCGGGTTGGAAAACAGCCTGACCGTCACGAAAGCAGGTGAACGTCTCGTCCGGGTCTAGCCAGACGCGGACGCGCGTTCCTTCAGCCACGTTCACGGTGTGCGGCTGCCAACTGTGCACCAGAGCGCCGTCATCCAGCCGTATCTGATAGAGATAGGCGATACCCAAAAACTGGCGCGAGGCAATGCGTCCGTTGCCATCGGCGGCGGCGGCCAGGCGCACGTCATCAGGGCGAACGACTATTTCCACCAGGGAATCTGCCGGCAGGGAAACAGGCTGGGGTAAAACGCCTAACGGCGTCAGCAGTTGGCGACCGTGTACTTGTCCGGTCACAAAATCAGTGTGCCCCAAAAATTCCGCCACAAACCGCGTGCGCGGACGGTGAAACACAACTTCTGGCGTTCCGACCTGCTCAATTCGCCCCCCTCGCATCACGGCGACTTCATCCCCCATAAAGAGCGCTTCTTCCTGGTCGTGGGTGACAAACACGGCTGTTGTGCCTGTCTCCTTTAACAGACCCCGCACTTCCTGGCGCATCTCCACGCGCAGAGCCGCGTCCAGATTGGAGAAAGGCTCATCCATGAGCAGGACGGCGGGCGCCGGGGCCAGGGCGCGCGCCAGAGCCACCCGCTGCTGCTGCCCGCCCGAAAGTTGATGGGGCATCCGATCTCCCAGGTTCTCCAGCCCCACCAGGCGCAGCAAATCGCTCACGCGCTCCGCGGCGGCGCCGCGTTTCAAGCCAAAGGCCACATTCTGGGCCACGCTCAAATGGGGGAAAATGGCGTAATCCTGAAAAACAATCCCCACCCGTCGTCTCTCTGGCGGCACATGCGTCCGCTCATCGGCTACCCGCTGATTGTCTATTTCAATATAGCCGTTGTCCAGAGATTCAAAGCCAGCCAGCAGCCGCAGCAGCGTCGTCTTACCGCAGCCGCTAGGGCCTAGCAGAGCCAGGATACGTCCGGCAGCCAGGCGAATATTGACGCCCTGCACCACCGCCAGGCTGCCAAAAGATTTGCTTATCTGTTGCCCCACAACAGCCGGAAAAGCGTTCATAGCCCTGTCAGAGAAATCAGGCGGACTTCTCCCGCATCGTTAGCCAGGCCAGGGGAACGGAGGAGAGCAGCAGAAGCAACAGGGCCGCGGCGGCGGCACGGGCGAAAAAAGCCTCTTCCACGTTTGTCCAGACTTGCATAGCCAGGGTGTTGAAGCCTAAGGGGCTGAGAATCAGGGTTGCCGGCAATTCCTTCATGCAAGTGAGAAAGACCAATGCCCCGCCAGCCAGAATGCCCGGCCGGATCAGGGGCCAGGTAATCTGGCGAAAAACAGCCAGGGGGCTTTTACCCAAACTCTGTCCTGCTTCTTCCAGGCTTGCCGGCAATTGCAGCAGAGAAGCCCGCTGCGCCCCCACTGCCTGCGGAATAAATAAGATCACGTATGCCAGCAGCAAAACGGGCATTTTCTGATAAAGCGGCAGGGCGTAGTTGGTGCTCCAAAACACGTAAGCCAGGGCCACCACAATGCCAGGCAGAGCAGAACTGGCGTAGGTCAGGCGCTCAAATAGGCGAGTCAGGCGGCTGGCGCGACGCACCACCAACACAGCTACAGGCAGAGCCAGGATCATGGTGAGCGCCGCGCCTGACAGCGACACGGTAAAGGAGTTCCAGGCGGGACCAACCAACGCCGCCAGGGTGACG
>CAYQYJ010000673.1:0-1821 GCA_964421605.1 uncultured Ardenticatenaceae bacterium
GCGCAGCGCCAACGTGTTCACAAAAAAGCCAATCAATCCTTCCAATTCCACGCGCTGCCGGTTGGCAATAGGCGCGCCGACAACCACGTCTGTCTGGTCCGTATAGCGGTAGAGCAGCGTTTGAAACGCAGCCAGCGTGAGGGTGAAGAGAGAAAGTTCTTCCTGCTGGCTCAAGGCGCGCAAGGCGCGCACCAGGGCGGGCGGCAGCGTGAAGGGGATCGTCTGCCCCACAAAGGCGGGTACAGCGGGGCGGGAATAGTCTGTGGGCAGGGAGAGGATGGGCAGGTGGGCCAGCTTTGCCCGCCAGTAAGCAAGCTGCGGGCGCAGCGACTGCGCGGCAAATGCGTCGCCAGACAGCCAACCGCGCTGCCAGACAGCATAGTCGGCATATTGTCGCGGTAGTTCGGGCAGGGCGGCTGGTTGTCCAGTCAGGTTTGCCTGGTAAAGCTGGCTGATTTCACGCAGCAACACGCCCAGCGACCAGCCATCGGAAACGATGTGATGGATGGTCAGGTAGAGGTGATGGAGTTCTGCCGATCGCTGGATGAGCAGCGCTCGCAGTAGCGGTCCCTGCGTCAGGTCAAAAGGCTGCTGGTATTGGCGGCGCGCCAGCTCTTGCTCCTGGACATCCTGGCCGGCTGTGCCATCAGACCCGGTTGGCAACGTCTGGCGCAAGTCGGCGCGGGTGATGGATAAGGGAAATGGCGGCAGGATTAGCTGTACGGGCTGCCCATCTATGACGGGGAAAACCGTGCGCAACGCTTCGTGCCGCTCAATGAGCGCGTTCAGGCTGTTTGCCAGCGCAGTCACGTCCAGGGACCCATGCAAGGCGACAGCGGTGGTGACGTTGTAGAACGGGTTTGCCGGCATCAACTGATTCAGGAACCAGAGACGCTCCTGGGCAAAAGAAAGCGGCAGGGGAGATTCGCGGGCGGCGCGGGGGATCATGACCTGTTCCGACTCCTGGCGCTCTGGCTGTAGCTCACGGATATGGGCAGTTAAAGCAGCCACATTGGGCGCGGCAAATAACGCTGGCAGCGGTAAATCAACCTGGAATGCCTTTTGCGCGCGGGCCACGATACGCGCTGCCAGCAGGGAATGGCCGCCCAGTCCCCAGAAATTATCATGGATGCCCACTCTCTCCTGCTGCAAGCATTCCGCCCAGATTCGGGCCATGGCTTCTTCGTCCGGCGCGCGCGGCGGCGCATACGGCTGGGGTGGGGGGGCGAAAACAGAAGGGGGGACGGGCAAAGCGCGGTGGTCTACTTTGCCGTTGGGCGTTAGCGGCATAGCTGGCAGCCTCACAAAAGCCGTAGGGATCATGGAGGCAGGCAGAGTTTGCTGCAAGAAGCGGCGCAGTTCGCCAGCAGACGGGCCAGGCGCGGCGGCGGGAACAACGTAAGCGGTCAGTTGTTGCGGCCCAGACGCGCCATTGTACCAGAGCAAGGTGCTTTCGCGCACGCCAGGATGCTCGTTCAGGCTGTTTTCAATTTCTCCCAGTTCCACGCGCACGCCGTTTATTTTCACCTGGTTGTCCAGGCGTCCCAGAAATTCCAAAGTTCCATCAGGCAGCCAGCGCCCGGCATCGCCGCTGCGGTAGAGCCGTTGACGAGGAGAATCCAGCGCGGCGCGCCCATTAGTAAAGGGATTGGGAATAAACTGTTGCGCGGTAAGAGCGGGCTGGTTGTGGTAGCCGCGCGCCAGGCTGACGCTCTCAATGAGCAGTTCGCCAGGCACGCCTGCCGGCAGCAGGCGTAGATAAGCGTCGCAGACGTAGATGCGCGTGTTGCCCATGGGCCGGCCCACTGCCTGCGGGCGCGC
>CAYQYJ010000674.1:0-1812 GCA_964421605.1 uncultured Ardenticatenaceae bacterium
TGTAACTGCTGCGCGGCTTCTTCCTGGCGGCGGCGGGCTGTCTGGCGGTATATCGCCATTTTCTCTGGAGAAATGGGGGTCATTGCTGCACCTGTGTAGACGTTTAGAAATCTGCGCTTTTCTTTTTACAAAATGGCTGTGGTGAAGGATGAAGGCAGTCAATCAATACTTTCGCTGCCGTGATTATAAACTAGATGGCAGATTGCAGCAGCAGCCAATATCCCTGCTGTGGGCGTAGTTTGATGACGACGGGGAGTTCGGTGATCAGCCAGGTTTGCTGTGGGTTGAGAAGGTTGACGAGGGTCTGTCCGGTGAATGCCGGCAAATTCAAACTAATCCCTTGCGCCTCGCTGCTCAAATTAAACAGGCATAGCACTCGCTCTGCGGCAGCGATGCGCCAATAGGCCAGCACGGCGTTGTCCGGGTGTTCCACCCATGCCAGCGATCCACGATGCAGCGCCGGGTGCGCCTGGCGCGTATGCAGCAGGGCGCGCGTCATCGCCAGATAGGAAGTGGGGTCGTCCTCCTGCGTCGCCACGTTGACGTGTTCATAACCGTACTCAGGGTCGCTGTTTACAGGCAGGTACGTCTCATTGGCTGTAGAAAAACCGGCGTTGGGGCTGCTGTCCCACTGCATGGGCGTGCGGCAGCCGTGACGGTCGGGCAGCCAGATGTTGTCCCCCATGCCAATCTCGTCACCGTAATAAATGATGGGCGCGCCGGGCAGGGAGAGGAACAAGGTGTGCAGCAGCAGCCATTTTGGGCGATCATTGTCCAGCAGCGGCGCCAGCCGCCGCCGGATGCCCAGGTTCAGGCGCATACGCGGCTCAGGCGCGTACTGTTCCCACATCCACTGTCGCTCCTCTGGCGTGACCATCTCCAGGGTCAGTTCGTCATGGTTGCGCAAGAACGTCATCCATTGCGTCCCTGGGGGAATTGGAGGGGTGCGCGCCAGGATGTCCAGAATGGCTTGTTTGCTGTTTTGCTTCAAAGCCATGTACAGGCGGGGCATAATGGGGAAGTGGAAGCAAACGTGAAACTCGTCGCCAGCGCCAAAGTAGGGCAGCAGGTCTTCGGGCCACTGGTTGGCTTCGGCGATCAGCACGCGCCCAGGGTATTCTTCGTCTATAAAGCGGCGCACCTTTTTCAAAAACTCATGCGTTTCGGGCAGGTTTTCGCAGTTCGTCCCTTCCCGCTCGTAGAGGTAGGGTACAGCATCGGCGCGGAAACCGTCTACGCCCATATCTAGCCAAAAGCGGATGACGTTTAGCATTTCGGCATGGACGGCGGGGTTGTCGTAGTTGAGGTCGGGTTGGGTGCGGAAGAAGCGGTGCCAGAAGTATTTGCCGGCGCGCTCATCATACGTCCAGTTCGACGGCTCATAATCAATGAAAATGATGCGGGCATCCGCATACTCTGTACCCGTTTCGCTCCAGACATAATAATCGTGATAGGGGGAGTCAGGGGCCTGCCGCGCGGCCTGGAACCAGGGGTGCTGGTCAGAGGTGTGGTTCAGCACCATGTCAATGACCACTTTGAGGCCGCGTTCGTGCGCCGCCTGTACAAACGCCTGGAAATCCGCCAGCGTGCCATAGTCGGGATGGATGCCATAGTAATCTGCCACGTCGTAGCCGTCATCTTGCAGCGGGGAGGGGAACATGGGCATAATCCAGATACAGTCCACGCCCAGCGATTTCAGGTGGTCTAGTTTGGTGATAGCGCCCTGGAAATCCCCATGCCCATCCCCATTTCCATCACAAAAGGCACGAATATACAATTCGTAGAATACGGCTTCTTGATACCAATGTGTGT
>CAYQYJ010000675.1:0-1810 GCA_964421605.1 uncultured Ardenticatenaceae bacterium
GGGGCTGACACCCACCACGATTAAGTGCAGTGCTACCCGGCGTGGCGGCGCAGCAACCCATTCACCATTGACAAATTCACGAATTCACCCATTAACCAGTTTCTTCCTATATAGACTGTCGCGTCTCCGCCCCCACGCCTCTCCGTTGTTCGGCCCAGTGCAGAATGAGCGACCAGATAAAGCCGCCGCCCGTTTTTGCCAGGAACTGCCCCAGGACGATGGGCCAGAGGAAGCTGCCAAAAGCCAGGGTGGGGAAGATGAGGGAGTCTACGGCGGCGCTGGGGATGTTGCTGCCGTTGATGCGCAGCCAGCGCGGGTATTGACCCAGCAGTTGGTACACCAGGGCGTCCACCGAGGCGGCGGCGGCAAAAGCGACGAAAGAGGCCAGGGCGATTGTGCCGGCATCCCGGTTCAGCACCCACGACAACGCCGACCCCGCGGCAATCAAAGCCGCCATCTTCGGCAGCAGATTTTTACCGCGCCAGGCGTCATGCAGCCGATCCCGCGCCGTCAAGTCCAGGCCAATGAACAAAAACGCATTGATAATCGTCACGCCCGGCCCAAAAGCCGCCACACTCAAATTAGCCAACACAACCGCGCTCAAATACAAAAAAACGTAAATCATACCTCATCCTTCATACTGTATCGGATCCGCCACGCCCACGTCGGCAAACGCTTGCAGTCGTTCGGCACAGGTGGGGCAGCGGCCACAGGCGCGGGCAGTGCCGGCATAGCACGACCACGTTTGCGCATAGTCAACCCCCAATGCCAGCCCAATACGCACCAGATCCGCCTTGCTCTGCTGCACAAAAGGCGCGTATATACGCACAGGCGTTTTACGGTTTAGCGCATACACCTGATTCAGCCGCGCCAGGAAGTCGGGCGTCGTATCCCAGTAGCCGTACAAATCGTGCCGCTGCGCCCCATAGTAAACGTCGCCCGCGCCATGCGATTCGGCGTAGGCGGCGGCCAGCGCCAGGAAAATCATGTTGCGATTGGGCACATACGTGGCGGGCTGGGGATCGCCCGCCACCTCTGCCGCCTGGGGGATGGCCACATTTGCGTCCACCAGGGCAGAATGGGCAAACAGCGGCCCCAGCAGCGACAAATCCAGCACCAGGTGGTCAGCACAGCCCAGGAGCGCCGCCTGATAGCGGGCGCACTCAATTTCTTTGGCATGTTTCTGTCCATAGTGGAAAGTCAGGACTGCCGGGCGGCGGCGTTCCGTTTTCACCAGGTGGTGCAGCAGGGTGACGCTGTCCAACCCGCCGCTGACGATAACCACGCTGTCGGCGGCGTTACTCATGCCTGTCGTTCTCCCGCGCTATTTCTGCCACCGCCGTCATTTGCAAGCCGCCGCGCACATTTTGCGGCAGCGTCACCTGGCAGAAGAAGGGCTGCAAGGCGTCATAAATATCCTGGGCAATGGCGCTGGCTAACCCTTCCCCAAAAATGCGCTCGTCGCGGAAGCTCCACAAATATAGCTTCAAACTTTTGCTCTCCACGCACAGTTGGTCGGGATGATACGCAATTTCTACCGTGTTAAAGTCAGGCTGCCCGGTCACCGGGCAGAAGCTGGTCAACTCGTCGCTGTGGAAGCGGACAACGGTGACGTGGGGCGGCCTGGGGAAGGTGTCCAGCTCTTTGCTGGGAGCGTTCATGGGCCGGCCCAATGCCCTGAACGTGGCTTGTGTGTTCATTCTCCTGCTCCTATGTAAATCGAACTTCTAGTTCGATGCCCGATTTGGAAAATCGGGCTACAAATTTTCATCCATTTGATGGTGCGCCGCGGGCGCGTGTTGTCTCCTTC
>CAYQYJ010000676.1:0-1795 GCA_964421605.1 uncultured Ardenticatenaceae bacterium
GCCGTAGCCCCAGCCATCATTGGCATGTTGACCCAGGAGGCGTTGTTGGGGGCGGATTATGAGTTGGCGTCGGCGGAGAATGCCGGCAAGATCGCCCAGGCGCTCGTTGGTTTTGGCGTAGGCAAAGTAGCCGGGCATTCGCTGCAAGCATTTGATCCCATCGAAATGAAGCACGTGGCTTTAATCAAGAGTCCCTTCTGGAATGAGGTAGCCACAGGCGCTATTTCCAGCGCCGCCAATGACGCCGCCGCCGCTTACGTCACGGGCGAATTCCCTGACCTGAAGGCGCAGGGACAGAAGATGATTGGTCTGCTTTTTACTTCCGGCGGCGCGGTCATCAAGGCAGATATGAAGGCAGAACTGAGCGACAAAACACCAGACGCCATGCGCCTATGGCTGAACATCAGCGCCAGCGCCAGCGAGTACGTTGCCTCCAACTTGCCCGACGTCGTTTCATCACTGGCTACCAAAGATGATCTGACCAGCGAGCAGTTTGTGATGGCTCTGGCTAAGTTTGGCGTGAAGGCGGCGCTGAATGGCGCAAGCGCCGGCATTTCTGGTTACCAGGGCGACAAAGAAGGGGTCAAACTGGAAGAGGCGGACGTGGAACGGCTGCAGCAGCTTTATCAGGCGTATCTGGACGAAAAGCAGGCGTGGGCAGAGGCTGAACGCACCTGGAGCGGCGAGCCGCGCATTCCCACTGAAATGCAGCAGAAACATGCCGAATTTGTGGCCGCCTGGCAGATGATTCTGGCGGACGTGGAAGTGGACCGCATCGTGGACGAAATCATCATCGAAGATGACGCGGGCGCAGCCCAGGCGCTGCACCAGTTAGATGAGTTGGCGCAGCAGCGCGAGATGGCTGAGGCGGCAGGGTAGGGCAGGTTTCAAACCTGCCCCTACCGAAGACAAAATTGAAAGATGCCCATGTCCAATAGGGATTGATTACGGTGAATAAAGTGGTTTATCAGTTACAGATTGACGGCCCAGAGCGCGCAGAGACGTTTGTTTTGCCGGCAGGCGTTACCCGCATTGGTCGCACCCCTGGCAACGATCTAGAGCTGTCCCACCAGTTTGTCTCCAGCCGCCACGCCCAAATTGTGTGCGACGAAGCCGGCTGTCAGTTTACTGACCTGGGCAGTACCAATGGCACGCTGCTCAACGGTGAGAAACTCGCCCCCCACACGCCTGTTCCCCTCGATGCAGGATCGGCGATCCAGATTGGCCCTTACCGTTTGACGATTCAGGTGGCGGTTGAACCAGAACCCGAGCCAACGCCGCCGCCTTCGCCTGAACCGTTGCCGCCAGAACAGGCAGTGGAATTTGCGCCGTTGGTCGTTGAGGCGGCGCCGCCGTCGCCAGGGTTTGCCCTTACGCCAGACGCGCCGCCGCCTGGGTTGGCTTATCACAGCGAACGCTGGCTGAACTATTTGCCTGGCAGCTACCATACGGATTTCATGGCCCGCTTCCTGGGTATTTTTGAGAGTATATTAACGCCTGTTGAATGGACAATAGACAATTTTGATTTATATTTGTCCGCAGCAGCATCGCCTCAGGCGTTCCTGCCCTGGTTGGCTAACTGGTATGCCATAACGTTTGACGCCACCTGGAGCGAGGCGCAGCGGCGCGCGTTTCTGGCAGAGGCGCACCAGCTTTATGCGCGACGGGGCACGCGCTGGGCTTTGCAGCGGGTGTTGGAAATATACACTGGCGTGTCGCCGGAGATTGTGGACCTGGAACCTGACCAGGATCCATTTGTGTTTACGGTACGGCTGCCGCTGCCGGCAAACCAGGT
>CAYQYJ010000677.1:0-1789 GCA_964421605.1 uncultured Ardenticatenaceae bacterium
TGTCGCAGTAGGCAGATAAACCAGAGCGAGTTACCTCTATGCTTGATTTTTCCCTGACGGATGAACAACTGACCGCAGCCAACATGGTGCGGAGCTTCGCGGAGAAGGAAGTATACCCCACCCTTAAGGAGTATGATCGCCAGCAAACCATGAACCCGGCGGTGCTGCCGCGTATGGCGGAGTTGGGCATCCTGGGGATTAATATTCCTGTGCGCTACGGCGGACAGGGATATGATTACGTGACCCTGGGGCTGGTGTGTGAAGAACTGGAGCGCGTGGATTCTGCCTTGCGGGTGATCATGTCCGTGCATATGGGATTGAACAGCATGGGGCTGCTACAGTGGGGCACGGAAGCGCAAAAAGAGCAGTTCTTGACGCCGCAAGCCAGAGGAGAACGGTACGCAGGTTTTTGCCTGACGGAACCTGGCGCCGGCTCTGACGTGGCGGCTATGCGCGCTACGGCTCGCCGCGATGGGGATGATTACATCCTGAACGGCGAGAAGATGTGGATCAGCCTGGCGACCAAAGCGCACCATTTTCTGTGGGTAGCTAAGACGGACCCGGAGGCGCGCCCAGCGCACGCTGGCTTGACGGCGTTTTTGGTGCAAACGGATATGCGCGGCGTGACTACGGGGGATATTCATGGCAAGTTGGGCGTGCGGGCGGGTTCGACTGGCTGGGTGCATTGTGATGAGGTGCGCGTGCCGGCATCTCACCGCATTGGCGAGGAAGGTGAAGGGTTCAAAATCGCCATGAGCTGCCTGGACAATGGGCGCTACACGGTCGCCGCCGGGGCTACGGGCCTGATTCGCGCCTCGCTAGAAGCGTCGCTCAAATATGCCCAGGAACGGCGCACCTTTGGCCGTCCTATCGCCCATCACCAGCTTATCCAGCAAAAACTGGCCTGGATGCAGCAGTGGTACGATTGCGCCCGCCTGTTGTATTTACAGGTGGGGTGGCTGAAAAACCAGGGCCGGCGCAATACGCGCGAAGTCTCCATGGCGAAATGGTACGCCACCGACCACTCTTTTAAGGCCGCCCACGAGGCTATCCAGGTGCATGGCGCGTATGGGTATTCGGATGAGTATGACGTGGAGCGGTATTTGCGTAACAGCCGCGGGGCGATCATCTACGAAGGCACCAGCGAAATTCACCAGCTTATGCAGGCGGATTATTTGTTGGGCCATCGGGAAGATAAGCCGCTGCGGTGCGAACTGCCGGCATATGACTCCCAACAATGGCAAGCATAACCAGGCATCCCCCACGGCAGGAAGCCACTACCCATGAGCAGACAAATTAAACTCAAGGCGCAGGTGGGGCAATCCATCCGCTTTCCTGGCCAATGCGTACACGACCTCTCCCCAGCGGTGGGTTTTATGACCGCGCACCATCGCGTGGGGCGGCGCACGCGCCTGATTGACGTTCCCGTTTGCGCCGCCTGCCAGGCGGAATTGCGCCGCCTTTCTGCCGCCGAACAGCGGCAGCAATGGCTCGGTTTGTTGGCGGCGGCGGTAGGGGGATTGGTTGCGGCCAGCGTGGCCTGGCTGGTGCTGCCGTTATTGTTGACCTGGCTAAAGGGGGTTATCGCTGCCGGCATTGGCTGCGCCGTGGGCGCGGCTATCCTTAGTTGGTTTCGCAACCGCCTGCCCCGCGCCGCCCGTCCCGAAAAAAAAGCCATCCGCGACGCCCTCAAGATTGCCCATTTTTCCTGGCGGGCTGTTACTTTTGAATTTGCCAACGACGCCTACGCTGACCGCTTCGCGTCCTTAAACAAAAACCAGTTAATGGA
>CAYQYJ010000678.1:0-1787 GCA_964421605.1 uncultured Ardenticatenaceae bacterium
TGTGCTGCCGATTGAGGATGATATGGGGAAGGAGAGCGCCGGCATTTTCCAGACGTTGCGGGATGCGGCATTGATCCAGCAAACGGGCGGGGGAAATGGCTTTGCCTTTTCAAGGCTGCGACCCAAAGGGGCGCTGGTAAAGAGTTCGGCGGGGCAGGCGACAGGACCAGTGGGGTTTTTGCGGGTGTATGATCAGGCGTTTGGGGAGATTGCCCAAGGCGGGACGAGGAGGGGCGCCAACATGGCCGTGCTGCAAGTGAATCACCCGGATATTTTTGAGTTCATTTCGTGCAAGGCGAGCGAGCACGCCATCACGAATTTCAATATCTCGGTGGGGATTACGGATGATTTTATGGCAGCAGTGCGGGATGATGGGGATTTTGAGTTGGTGAACCCCCAGGATGGCAGCGTGTGGCAGACAGTGCGGGCGCGAACGTTGTTTGATGAGATTGTGAAGTATGCGTATAAGAATGGAGAGCCAGGGGTGCTGTTCCTGGATGCCGCAAATCGCAGCAACCCGGTACCGCATTTGTATCAGTTGGAAGCGACGAATCCGTGCGTCACAGGCGAGACGTTGGTGTACACGGCTAACGGCTTGTACCGCGCAGCAGAACTGGCGGCAGGCGAGGCTGTGTCTGTGGTGGTGGATGGCAGGTTCGGCGTGGATACGGTACAGCCAGCCAGCGCCGCCTTTGCCACAGGCGTGCGAGATGTCTATCGCCTGACAACTGAGGAAGGGTACGAATTGCGTCTGACGGCTAATCATCAGGTTATGACGACGCGGGGGTGGGTGGCTGCCGGCAATTTGCAGCCCGGCGACAAGGTTCATATTCTCAATCGGGCTGGCGCGTTTGGCGCGGCGGGGTCGCGCGAATTGGGCCTGGTATTAGGCTGGCTGGTGGGGGATGGCACAGTTAATCAAATCAGGGCTGTCCTCTCTTTTTTCGGGGCAGAGAAGAGTGAATTAGCGCCGACGTTTGCGGCAGCAGTAACCACACTCGTGGATGAAGACGTCCAGTATAAAGAGCGCCCGGAACGATCCTATCCGGTCAACCCCACGGAGGTAGCCGGTCGGGATGAAGTACGTGTGCAATCCGACAGACTGCGCCGCCTGGCAAAAGAGTATGGTCTGGATTTGAACAAGCTGCAAGTGCCTGACGTCATTTTCCGGGGCAACCGGGAAACGCAGCAGGCATTTTTACAGGCGTTATTTACGGCTGATGGGACGGTAAACGATGGCGGCGTTAAAGGGTGCAGCGTGCGCCTGACCTCCATCAGCAGCGAGTTGTTGCAGGACGTACAGCGACTGCTGTTGAATTTCGGCATCGCCAGCCGCTTATACCGCCAGCGGCGGGCGGCAGGATGGCGGGAACTACCCAATGGTCAGGGCGGCGTGGCGCGATATTGGTGCCAGGCTTATCATGAACTGGCGATTGCCAGGGAGAACTTGCAACGTTTTGCCCAGGATATTGGTTTTTTAAGCCAGGCTAAACAGACGGCGCTGCTCGATTATCTGACGCGGATGACGCGCGGGCCTTATCGGGAAACGTTTGTGGCGCGAGTGCGAGCAGTCGAACCCGATGGGCGGGAAATGGTGTACGACCTGACACAGCCGACAACACACTCCTTTGTGGCGAATGGGTTCGTGGTGCACAATTGCGGCGAACAGTGGCTTGGCCCAAATGAAAACTGCTGCCTGGGGTCTATCAATCTGGCGCAGCATTTTGGGCCAGACGGCGGGGTAGATTGGCAAAAGCTGGCGGAAACGACGGCGATGTCTACGCGCT
>CAYQYJ010000679.1:0-1785 GCA_964421605.1 uncultured Ardenticatenaceae bacterium
CACTTCGGAGGGGGCGTCAGCCATCAGGTCTATGGCTTGCTGCGATTTGGGGAAAGCCATCACCTCGCGGATGTTGGGTTCGCCCGTCATCAGAGCCACCAGGCGGTCAATACCTGGGGCAATGCCGCCGTGCGGCGGCGCGCCATATTCGAAAGCCTCCAGCATGTGACCGAACTGCGCCTGCGCCTGCTCAAAGGAGAAGCCGATCAGTTCCATGATCTTGCGCTGCAAGGGGCGCTCGTGGATACGGATGCTGCCGCCAGCGACTTCAAAGCCATTGCATACCAGGTCGTATTGCTGGCTGAGAACAGCGTGCGGGTCGCTGTCCAGCAGGGGAATGTGTTCTTGCTTGGGCGCGGTGAACATGTGGTGGCTGGGGGCGTAATGCCCTTCTTCCATCGTTTCTTCAAACAGGGGAAAGTCTATCACCCAGCAGAAATACAACTCTTTCTTGTTCTTGTAGCCCAGGCGCCAGCCCATTTCTTCGCGTAGGGCGTGCAGGATGGCGTATACCTTCAGGCGGTCGTCGCTGGAGATGAGAATCAGGTCGCCCGGATTGGCGCCCATCCGCTCCGTGATGCGTAGCAGTTCGTCTACGGTGAAAAATTTGGCGATGGGGCCGCGTATTTCCCCGGTTTCGGGGTGGATCGCCAGCCAGGCCAGTCCTTTGGCGCCGGCGGCGCGGGCAATTTCTTCCAGTTCGCCCATTTCGCGGCGGCTGTAGCTGCCGCAGCCGGGGACGCAGATAGCTTTGACGGGTTTGCCGGCAGCTACGTTATCGGCGAAGACGTGGAAGGCGCTGTGGGCTACCAGGTCGGCGATGTCGGTCAGTTCCATGCCGTAGCGCAGGTCGGGGCGGTCTGTGCCGAAGCGCTCCATTGCCTCGCGGTAGCTGATGCGGGGGAAGGTTTCGCTGCGCAGGGGTACCAGGCTGGCGGTTTGCACCATGCCTACCATGAGGGCTTCGATCAGGTCCAGGATGTCGTCCCGCTGCACAAAGCTCATTTCGATGTCAAGCTGGGTGAATTCGGGCTGGCGGTCGGCGCGTTGGTCTTCGTCGCGGAAGCAGCGGGCGATCTGGAAGTACCGTTCGTAGCCGGCTACCATGAGCAGTTGTTTCAACTGCTGCGGGCTTTGTGGCAGGGCGTAGAATTTGCCTGGGTGGACGCGGCTGGGAACCAGGTAGTCGCGGGCGCCTTCGGGCGTGCTTTTGAAGAGGATGGGGGTTTCGATTTCCAGGAAGCCGCGCGCATCCAGAAAGTCGCGGATGAACTTGACGGCGCGGTGGCGCACGGTCAGGTTACGCTGTAGGCGTTCACGGCGCAGGTCGAGATAACGATACTTGAGGCGTAAGCCTTCGTCCACATTGGCGTCGCGGTCAATCAGGAAGGGGGGAACCTTCGCCGGGTTGAGGATGGCGACGGCGCTGGCGATGATTTCCACGTCACCGGTGGGCATATTGGCGTTTTCTTGCCCGGCCGGGCGGCGCTGCACCTGACCGGTTACCTGGAGGACGTATTCAGGGCGCACCTGGTCGGCGGCGGTAAAGGTAGCCTGGGAAACACCGCTATCCACGGCGACCTGGGTCTTGCCCCAGCGGTCGCGCAGGTCAATGAAGATGATGCCGCCCATGTCGCGGCGGCGGTTGACCCAACCAGCCAGGGTAACTGTTTGTCCGATGTGTGCGCTGCGTAGTTCGCCGCAAGTGTGCGTTTTGAGCATGGTTGTCGTATCCTTTGGGCGTGAAATAGGAATGTGTGCCGGCATTTATGCCGCCGCATTTAT
>CAYQYJ010000680.1:0-1777 GCA_964421605.1 uncultured Ardenticatenaceae bacterium
CCGCCGCCAACCACCATAACCCCGATTCTGCAATTCAACGGCGTATGCACGAAGAATACGTCATTGGTCTGTGTAAGTAGGGCAGGTTTGAAACCTGCCCCTACGCGCATTAAGGAGGTTCCTATGTTTTCCGTTTTACGCGCTCGTATCTTGCTTCTCTTGTCGTCGGTTGTTTTGTTGGCAGGCGTCGCCGTTTCCCGTGATGCCGTAGCCGCGCCGTTGTTGGTGGATAATGCCGGCATTCAAGCCAACATGTCCACCCTCATCGCCCACCTCGATTCCCCCGCCTACGCCGCCGCCGTTACCTGGGAAGAACACATCGTCCTGGCTTACCAGGTAGCCCAACAGCGCCCGCCCACGCCGTTGGAATTTGTCTTCCTCAACCTCTACCGCCAGCAAGAACCCGTCTCCCGCAGCTTTGCCCTCTCTGTGGCTTTGCGCGGCAACGCGCTGGCGCTCACCTGGGAGCAGTGCGCCGCCTTTTTGCAGCGTGCTAACCTGTCTGATTGGGTGGCGACGCTGCCCATTCGCGTTCAGGCGCGCGCGCTGGCTCAGGTTCCATCCACTTACTTGCTGGCTGCCATGCAACCGCAGTTAGCCCACGTGGATAGCGCCCCCGCCGCCATGCCTGCGGCACTGGCCGAACCCTATACGGAATACAACGTCTACTATGGCTATTTCCACGCCCACAGCGAACTTTCCGATGGCGAGGGCGATCCCCTGGATGACTACATCTACGCCCGCGACCAGGGCGGTCTGGATTACTTCTCCCTCACCGATCATGGCGAACTGCTCCTGATCTGGCCCTGGCAAAACAAATGGCAGGAATTAAAAGACGCCGCCCAGGCCACCTACGCCCCTGGTCAATTTGCCACCCTGTGGGGGTTTGAATGGAGCAATCCCATCCTGGGGCACGTCAACGTCCTCAACACCGACGATTACACCAACGCCCTCTCTGATTTTGGCATCATTGACCTGTACGACTACCTGATTGCCCGCCCTGAAGCCTTCGCCCGCTTCAACCACCCTGGTCGCTACGATCTCCTGTTCATCGAGTTTTTGCACCTGCGCCTCTATGCCGCCGCCGTGCCCCAGATGGTGGGCATCGAAAACTACAACAAGGATGATGGCTTTGACGAATATTACTATGGCGGAAGCTGGTTTACCGACGCCAGCTATTACGACCTGGGCAATGCCAAAGGCTGGTATCTGGGCGCACTGGGCGGGCAAGATAACCACAGCGTGGATTACGGCACGCGCAATGAATTCCGCACCGCTGTGCTGGCCCAAACCCTCACCCGTGAGGCCATCGCCGACGCTTACCGCCAGCGCCGCTTCTACGCCACTGAGGACAAAGACCTGGAACTCGACTTCCGCTACCAGGGCTACCCCATGGGTTCCCGTCTCACGGGCCAACCCGGCGGGCCCCGCGTCTTTGACGTTTCCGCCTGCGACGGCAGCGGCGACGCCTTCCAGGAAGCCCGCCTCTACCGCAACGGCGCGCAAATTGCCGTGCAATCCGTCAGCGGCAACTGCTTCCAGACCACCCTCACCGATCCCAACCCCGCCGGGGCCAACTACTACTACATCATCGTCCGCCAGACCGACGACAACGACGCCAACGGTCGCCCCGACGAAGCCCTCTCCTCCCCTATCTGGATTGAGTAGCTGAAAGAAGTTGAACTTCTACATCTCATACCCTTCCAGACTGGAGCAGTCTTGTTGAGGTTCAAGAAAATAATCCGGTAAACGGCGGTGAAGACACCGCTAAGGGCAG
>CAYQYJ010000681.1:0-1776 GCA_964421605.1 uncultured Ardenticatenaceae bacterium
GGCGGCGTATTGTTACGCACTTTTGACCAAAGCCCGCGGCAGCGTTGGGAAGAGCGGCTGGGGCTAAACCCAGGCGACGCCGAGATACTCGTCTTTAACAGCGAGCAGGGGCGCATGGCGCAGCGGGGCGAAGTCGCCGAAGAAGCCCATTGGCAATGGGTGGGCGACAGGCTGAAATTGTCTGCGCCCGCTTTGGCGGAGTTTCGGCGCGACTTCTGGGCTGGCGACCGCCTGGACAGCCAGTTGGTGCAAACGATTCGCCAACTACGTCCCCATTACCAGACAGGCATCATCAGCAATGCGTTTGATGGCTTGCGCCAGGTCTTGCACACCAGATACCCCATCGCCGACGCTTTTGACGACATTGTGGTGTCGGCGGAGGAGGGGATAATGAAGCCGGATGCCGGCATTTTCGCCCTGTCCCTGACCCGATTGGGCCGCGCCGCGCACGAAGCCGTCTTTATTGACGACATGCCCGCCAACGTGGCTGGCGCGCGCGCGGCGGGTCTATTCGCCATTCACTTTACCCCTGAAACTGACCTGCTCGCCGAGCTAACCCGCCTGGGCGTCAACGTCGGCAAATAAGTGATTGTCTAGAAACAGGTTCGTAGTGACGGCTACTTCGACTACGCTCAGCACAAGTTTAGCCGTCCGAACCGCTAAAGCGGTTACTACGAGCGAATTCTGCGCAAAAGTTGAACTTCTACCCCCTGGTTGTAGCCCGATTTTGGAAAATCGGGCGGGCGATTTTGGAAAATCGCCCTACTGTTTTCGCAGGAGATCCATCATGACTGAACGAATAGTTAATACGCCAGCAACCGTTGCGTCGCTTCCCGCCGGCTTCACCTCCCGCCGGGCGACGATGGCGGACGCCGCTCCCGTGACCGACCTGCTCAACGCCAGCGCCGTGGCCCAGATTGGTCACGAAGAGTTCGATCTGGAAGAAACCCGCGTCGAATGGCAGACGCCCGGCTTTGACCTGGAGAACAGCTCCCAGGTCGTGATCGCCCCCACCGGGCAAATCGTGGGCTACATAGAGGTGTGGGACATCGCCGGAACGCCCATCCATCCCTGGCTGTGGGGGCGCGTGCATCCACAATATGAAGGGCTGGGCATTGGCTCTTACCTGATGGACTGGGCAGAAGCGAAGGCGCATCGCGTCATAGATCGCGTGCCCCCTGAAGCGCGCATCAGCGTGCGCTGCGGCTGCATCAGTTCATATGCGCCAGCCAATGCGCTGTTTGAGGGGCGCGGCATGGCGTGTATCCGCTATTTCTACCGCATGCAGATTGATCTGGATCAGCCGCCCGCGCCCGCGCAATTTCCGCCGCACATCGTGGTGCAAACGCTGGTAGAACAGCCTGATTTGCGCGCTATCTTCCACGCCCTGGAGGAATCTTTCAGCGACCATTGGGGATACGTGCCCGAATCGGAAGAAAAGGTGTTGCAGCGCTGGCGGCACATGATAGAGACGGATAAGGATTTCGACCCGGCGTTGTGGTTTTTGGCGATGGATGGCGCGGAGATTGCCGGCATCAGCCTCTGCTCCCCCCGCCTGCCCGAAGATGAAAACCTGGGCTGGGTGGGGCAACTGGGCGTGCGCCGTGCCTGGCGTCGCCAGGGGTTAGGGTTGGCGCTCTTGCAGCACTCCTTCGTGGAAATGCACCGGCGCGGCAAGCAGCGCGTCGGCTTAGGCGTGGACGCCAGCAGCCTGACCGGGGCGACTCGTCTCTACGAGAAAGCCGGCATGGTCGTCGCCCGCCAGTTCAACACCTA
>CAYQYJ010000682.1:0-1774 GCA_964421605.1 uncultured Ardenticatenaceae bacterium
TTTGCCGGCATTCCCCAACTATGCTATCGTTTGCAGCCAAAACCAGGATTGACAGGCAGGCAAACCAATGTCATCACCTTCCGCGCTATCTATTTATCAGCTATTAAACGCCTGGGGGAGAGCCGTTGCCGGCACATCCCACCCGCAACCGCCAACCTACAACGGCCCCGACGTCCTCATCCGCCGCTTCCAGGAAGATTCGCGCCTGGTGCAGCCCGGCGACTGCTTTGTGGCCCGGCTGCGCGCGCGGCACGACGGTTCCACCTACAGCGACGGGCATCCGTATATCCCACAGGCGGTGGCTAACGGAGCGGCATTGGTGCTGGGGCAGCGCCTGCCGGCAGAAATAGAGCTGCCGCCTGGCGTACCGTATCTGCAAGCAGCGGATACGGGCATTGCCCTGGCCTGGCTGGCTGCCGCCTGGCACGGTTTCCCCAGCCAGCAGTTGGTGGTGGTGGGCATCACGGGCACGGATGGCAAAACCACTGTGACCAACCTGCTGTATGCCATCTTGCAAGCGGCGGGAGTAAAAGCGGGCATGATCAGCACCATCAACGCCTACTTTGGCGACCAGGCTGAAGACACCGGGCTGCACGTGACCACGCCCGAGTCGCCCGCCGTGCAGCAGTATTTACGGCGGATGGTGGATGCGGGCCTGACCCACTGCCTGCTAGAAACGACCTCGCACGCCCTGGCGCAGTACCGCGTGGGGGCGGTAGCTTTTGACGTGGCGGTGGTCACAAATATTGTGCACGAACACCTGGATTATCATGGCAGCTACGAAGGGTATCTGGCAGCCAAAGCCAGGTTGTTCCAGGCGCTCAATGACGACCCCCTGCCATTGCCCGCTGCGCCCGCCAAACAGGCGCTAACCAAAGCAGCCATCCTTAACCGGGATGATGCTTCCTATGCGCCCCTGCGCCGCATCCCCGCCCCCACCCACGTTACCTATGGGCTGCGGCTGCCCGGCGACGTGCGCGCCGAGGCGATTGAGTACGCCGCCGACGCCACCCATTTTAGCCTGATCCTGGACACCCGCGCCGCCCGCCACACCGGGACCGAACCGCTGCCGCCCGCGCCGCCGCGCCCCTGGCCCATTACCACGCCGCTGGTGGGGGCGTTCAACGTGTATAACATGCTGGCAGCGGCAGCGGCGGCGGACGTATTGGGCATCGCCGAAGCCACCATCCAGCAAGGATTGCAGGCGGTGACGGGCATCAGCGGGCGGATGCAGCGCATCCATCGCGGGCAGGGGTTCATGGTGGTGGTGGATTTTGCGCACACGCCCAACGCCCTGGCGCAGGCAATTGCCGCGGCGCGGGGGATGACGGGGGGGCGGGTGATTGTGGTGTTTGGCAGCGCCGGCAAAAGGGACGTGGAAAAACGGCGCATTATGTCCGAGATTGCCGCCCGCGACGCCGATCTGGCTGTCCTCACGGCGGAAGACCCGCGCACCGAGTCTCTGGACGACATTTTGGAGATGATGGCGGCGGGCTGCCGCCGCGAAGGGGGCGTCGAAGGCGCCACCTTCTGGCGCGTGCCCGACAGGGGACAGGCCATCTACTTTGCCCTGCATCTGGCTGCCCAGCCGGACGACCTGGTGCTCATTTGCGGCAAGGGGCACGAGCAGTCTATGTGTTTCGGCGTCACCGAATACCCCTGGGACGACCGCCAGGCCACCGTCGCCGCCCTGGACGCCTTCCTCGCCGGCGAGCCAATGCCCGACCTGGGCTTGCCCACTTTCTCCCCCTCTCAACCCGTATCGCTATCGTAA
>CAYQYJ010000683.1:0-1770 GCA_964421605.1 uncultured Ardenticatenaceae bacterium
GGCGACAGCCTTTTACACATCTCACACGATTAAAATCCAGGCAGCATAGGGGAGCAGAGCCAGCAGCGCCAACGCCGGATGGCCGGGCTGTTCTGTGTTGTGACTGTCCCAGCGAAACAGGAACCAGGCGCACAGGAAAGCCGTTATCCCACCCACGAACAACGTCAGCAGCGCGCCCCAGGGGGCAAAATCGGCTGGCCCGCCCATCGCCAGCCCTTTGAAAGCATTCATGGCGTGCGTTGCCGGCAGCAGCAGGGCGATTTTGGCGGCGACTGGCGGCAGCATGTCAAAGGGCAGCATCACCCCGCCGATGATCATCGAAGGCAGGAAGAATAACTGCGAATAGAGCACCGTCAGCCGGGCATTTGGTGAGATGACGCCAATGAGTATACCCAGGCCGGACAAAGCAACGGCTGTTCCCAGGACAATCAGGGCAAACACCGCCAGATTCTGCGGCAGCGGCGCATCAAAAAAGATGGGTGCGGTAGCGGTGATAATCACTGCCACGACGACGATGTGCATAATGGTTGACAACGTGGGGATCAACAAAATGTTGACCGCCGGGACGCCGTTAATCTTGTAGCTGCGGAAAATGCCGGCTTCTCGCGCCTGCACCAATGGGTCTGGCAGCCCCAAGAGGGCTGAAGCCAGGATGCCAAAGGTGATCATGGCGGGGATGATGGTGTCCCGAAACAGCGGGTTGATGCCGGGCATGATCAGGCTCATCATTACGTATAAACCCAGGGGGAACAGATAGTTCATCAGCAGCAGGTTTTTGTTGCGAATACCGCTGCGAAATTCAAAGGCAAAGTGGTTTGCAAAAGCAATCATTTTTCCCCTCCGTTGGTCAGCTCCAGGAAGCGGTCTTCCAGGGATGGTCTTTCCACGCGCAAATCAATCAACGTATCTCCGTGCGCCTGCACGTAGCCAATCACTGCGGCTACGGTCTGACCAATGTCACTGCTGAAGTAGATGGCGTAATCCTCTTTGACAAAATGCTGGCTCACCGCTGGAAATTCGGGGTGGTTGGTCACCAGGGAAGCAGATTTGGTGTTGACGGAAACTTTGGTCAGGCCGGCGCCGGTGGCGGTAATTGCCAGTGGGGTATCCACTGTCACCAGCTTGCCTTGCAACAGAATCGCCACCCGGTCGGACATTTCTTCTGCTTCAGCCATGTCGTGCGTAGCCAGAATGATGGTGGTACCTTTTGCGCGCAATTCACGCATCAGATTGTGCAATTCCACGCGCGAGGCTACGTCTAGCCCGGCTGTCGGCTCATCTAAAAAGATCACAGGCGGTTCGTGGGCCACAGCCAGGGCCAACGCCAGCCGCCGCTGCTGCCCGGTAGATAACCCGTGGAACTCACCGCGGCGCTTACCGCTCAACCCCAGCCGATCCAACAGGTCGAAGCGGGGGGCGACGTTGTGGTAGGCGCAAAACAGCTTCATCGCTTCGTCAGCCGTGATGCTGGCAGGCAAACCACCCGACTGTAACTGGACGCCAATCAGATTGCGTAGTTTGCGTGGTTCGGCGGACGGGTCTACGCCGGCAACCCGCAGCGTTCCACCGTCTGGGGCGCGCAATCCCTCCAGGCTTTCCAGGGTGCTGGTCTTACCCGCGCCGTTGGGGCCTAACAGGCCAAAGATTTCGCCCCGATGCACGGCGAAAGAGATGTCGTCTACGGCGGTAAAGTTACCATAAACTTTGCGGAAGTTTTTCACTTCAATCACAGGATTGGACATAGGGTTTCACCTTTCCCAAAGGTTCAGG
>CAYQYJ010000684.1:0-1770 GCA_964421605.1 uncultured Ardenticatenaceae bacterium
TGAAAGCGGCTAACCTGCGGCGCGATCCGCGCGTTTGCCTGTGCGTGGATGACGAAATGCCACCTTTTAGTTTTGTGCAGGTGGAAGGGGTAGCGACGATTGAGGAGCAGGCGGCTGACCTACGCTATTGGGCGGCGCGCATTGGCGGCAGGTATATGGGCGCGGAACAGGCCGAAGCATACGGCGTCCGCAACGGCGTGCCCGGCGAACTGCTGGTACGGCTGAAGCCGACAAAGCTGGTCGGATTCTGGGAGATGGCTGCCTGAGCGTAGAGACGTTGTCCCGCAACGTCTCTACACTGGAGGATCGTTTACGGCAAGATTTCTAGCTGCGCGCTGGCGGAGCGTCCCCAGATGGCGGGGTTGTACATCCCTTCGGCATAGGCGGGCATGGCGACGAAAGTGCCGGCATGAGTCGCCCGCGCAAAGTAGGAGAAGGTGTGCGTACCCTTAGGGCTTTCCGTGATGAAGAAGGTGACACGGTCGCCGCGCACCTCTTTGTGGTTATAACCGCGCTGCCGCCAGGCATAGCGGCTGGATTCCCCTTCCAGGACTGCTTCTGCCTGGTAGCTGCTGTTTTCTAGCCCTTCATTTAACGCTTCCAGACCACCGGGTAGATTGTCCTCAACAATGACGTACAGGCTGCGATCGGGCATGGTGACGCGCACATCTACGCGCACCAATTGCCCGGCAGCAACGCTGCCCAAAGGCTGCTGTGTATCCGGGTCGCGGTAGGTGCGCTCAATTAGCACGTTGCCAGCGGCGGCAATGTCCGCCTGCGCCAGGTAGACGCGGCTGCTGACGGTGTAATAGAGCGGCGTGCTGCCACCGTAGGTCAGGCGCAGGCGGTTTGCGCCTGGCAGCATTTCGCTGGCAGGCAAAACCAGGGTTGTTACCGGGTTCGTCTGCGCCAACGCGCCGCTTGTGTAAATGCGTCCGTTGAGTTCGACTGTGAAGACGACGCTTTCGCTGCCGGCATCTGGCAGCTTCAGCAGGTGATCGGTCAGCCCCAGGATGGTAAAGGCGGTCTCGTTGGTTGTGCCCCATCCGTCCAATTGCCGTTGCGCCATTAACCAACGCACCACCCCCGGTTCAGCGCTGGAGCCAGGGATAATTTGCGCCAGTGCGCTCAAGGCCAGGGCGGTGCTGCGTGTGGTAGAAGCCATCGTTTTCTGTTGATAGTAGCCGTCCAGACGGCCCTCGTCCCAATAGATTTGCCCGTTTTCCAGGCGGGTGGCCTGTGTCAGCAAAGCGTCCATAACCTGCCGCGCTTCATTGGACAACCCCAGCCGGTGCAGCGCCAGGGCCAGGGCGGCGCGACTAAAGGCATCCAGTTCATTGTCCTGCGGCAACAAGGCGCGGGCATCGCTGGCGGGCGCGCGGTCGCTGCCAGCCAGGCTGTAGAGAGCAAAGGCGCGCGTGCGCGGATCCATTTGGGACAGGCGGGGAACCAACCAGTCTGCGCCACGCTGCAAGACGCCAGGGTCAATCGCATAGCCCGCGTCAGCGATGACGTTTAGCCCCAAAAGTACCCAGGCGGTCTGGTAATCGTCGCTGTCGTCGTTGTACCACCAGCCCCAACCACCGTCATCGTGCTGGAAGCCATACAATCGCTGCACGCTGGCGTCAATTTTGCTGTCCAGGTCGCTGTTTGCCAGCAGGTCGCTGCGCCCCAGTTGGGCAAAGGCGCGGGCGACTACGGCGTTGGGCAGCGCCTTGCTCATGGTTTGTTCAACGCAGCCGTAGGGGAAGCCGGTCAGGTAGTCGAGCC
>CAYQYJ010000685.1:0-1768 GCA_964421605.1 uncultured Ardenticatenaceae bacterium
CGCGCCTGCCAGATAGTTTATGAACGGCACGCCAGCCTGCGCCTGCGGTTCCTGACGCAAGGCGGTCAACCGCGCCAACAACTTTTACCCCCGACCACAACCGTTCCCTTTTTTCACCTAGACGCAGCAAATTGGCCCGAAACAACCGTACAAACAGAACTGACTGCTGCTGCTCGCCAACCCTTTTCTCTGGAAAACGGCCCCCTGTTTCGCGTTCACCTGTTTGAGCGCGCCCCCGACGACTACATCCTTCTCTTTTCCGCCCATCATATTGTAATTGACCTCTCTTCCTATATGATCCTGGCGGAAGAACTGCGGGCGCTTTATGCGGCGCTGCGGCGCGGCGAAACCGTTACTTTACCGCTGCCAGGCCAGAACATGGCCAGCTATGTCCGTTGGCAAACCGCAACGGTGCAGAGCGATGCCGGCAAACGGCAGCAGCGCTACTGGCAGACAAAACTCCAGGGCGAACTGCCGCTGCTGAATCTGCCCACCGACCACCCCCGCCCGGCGCGCCAGATATTTCGCGGCGCTTCCTATACACAACTCATTCCCGCAGCGCTGGTGCAGCAGCTCAAAACGTTGGCTGCCGCCTACAAGACCAGCCTCTACACCCTGATGTTGGCTGCTTTCAAAACGCTGCTATACCGTTATACCGGGCAGGAAGACCTGATTGTGGGCACGCCTGTCGCCGGACGCGACCAGCCCGACTTTGCCCGCCTGGTCGGTTACCTGGTCAATATGTTGCCGCTGCGCAGCCAGCCGCAAGGCCAGATGCCCTTCGTTGACTTTTTAGCACAGGTGCGCCAGACTACCCTGGAAGCTCTGGAACACCAGGCGTATCCGCTGGCGCTGATCGCCCAAAATTTGCGTCTGAACCGCGACCCCAGCCGCTCCTTGTTGTTTGATGTCGCTTTTGCCCTGGAATCGGCGCGGTTCGACAGCCAGGGGTTGGGCCCCCTGTTATTGGGGCAGCCGGGCGCCCAGGTAATCTGGGACGACCTGCGCCTGGAGGCGCTGTGGCTGCCGCAGCAGGAAGGGCAGTTTGATCTGACGCTGCACCTGTTTGAAACGGACGACGCTGGCGTATACACTCTCTCTGCCGCCTGGTTGTACAATCCCGACCTGTTTGACGAGACCACTATCCGACGCATGAGCGGCCATCTGCAGACGCTCCTGGCAGGCGTTGTGCATGACCCCACCCGGACGCTGGCAGAATTGCCCTGGCTGACCGCGCCAGAATGGGAGCAGCTTCACCAATGGAACCAGACGGACGCGCCCTTTGCCAGCGACAAATGCTGGCATGAGTTGTTCGAGGCGCAGGTACAGCGGCAGCCAGATGCGCCCGCCCTCATTATGGGCGATGGGCAAATGAGCTATGCCGAACTGAACGCCCGCGCTAACCGCCTGGCGCATTATTTACAGGCGAGGGGGATTGGCCTGGAAAGTTGCGTGGCTGTCAGTTTGAGCCGCTCTGTGGAAATGGTCGTGGCTATCCTGGCCGTGCTAAAAGCAGGTGCGGCTTACGTGCCGCTGGACCCCGATTATCCTGCTGAACGTCTGGCGTTTATGCTGGCTGATTCGCAGGCGGTGCTCTTGCTTACAGAGCAAACCTACGCCAGTGTTTACGAAGCTGTCAGAACTGAGCGCCGCTCTGCTCCTGGAAGCAGCCACCTGCCCCTTGTCTGTCTGGATACTGATTGGCCCGCAATCGCCGTCTACCCCGACAGCCGGCCTGCCAGCGCCGTCGCTCCCGACAATCTGGCTT
>CAYQYJ010000686.1:0-1768 GCA_964421605.1 uncultured Ardenticatenaceae bacterium
CTCTGCGTCTCCGCGTGAGACAGTTCTTACAGGAGCAGTTTTGATGTGTACGATGATTGTCAAGCAAGTGGAAATTGCCGGCAGCGGCAAGGGCGCGCGGGGTTGGTTCACGCTGGGCCAGGCTAACATCTCCTACGACCACCCCTTTAACGCCCCCCTGGAACATGCGTTGAACATTGATTTTGTCAACGAAGCGCAGGGCCCTGGCGCGCGCGTTGCCGTGGAATTGAGCGAACAGGCTGCGCGCGCGCTGGTCGCTACCATCCTGGAAGTGCTCGAGCAAGCCGCCGCCGCCGGTCACCTGGAACAACCGCCGCCGCACGCAACAGCCTAAAGAACGCCCACTGACGTGCGTGGTCGTTACCGTAGGATAATTCGCTGACTTATCCTCGCCTGAGGGAGCCTACTGCTGCAACCCATTTGCAACAGCCTCACACCTTCGTCGTAGGGTAGGCATTTTGCCGGCAGCGGGAACTTTCAAACCCTCTGTAACGTCTTAATTGTGAAAAATAGCGCAAACGGATGCGCGGCGTATAATAAGCGCCAGAGTGCGTCTCCTTTTTGTGGCGCGCTCGCCTTAAAGACGGAGGTCAAAATGTCTCGCAAAGCATGGTTCACCCTGCTGATCTTGATGAGCATTGCGGCAGCCACAGCTTGCAGCACGGAGTCAACCAGTTCCCCCCCCACCGCAGATATGCCCAACCCCGCTTCTGTTTTCTGCGAGGAAAACGGCGGCAAACTCGAAATCCGCCAGGATGCCAGTGGCGGCGCAGTAGGCATCTGCGTCTTCCCTGATGGCAGCGAATGTGAAGAGTGGGCTTACATGCGCGGCGAATGCCAGCCGCAAAGCGCCGTTACGCCTTCGGAACCCGCTTCCACCGCCGCCAATATGCCCAACCCGGCTTCTGTTTTCTGCGAGGAGAACGGCGGCAAACTCGAAATCCGCCAGGATGCCACGGGCGGCGCAGTAGGCATCTGCGTCTTCCCTGATGGCAGCGAATGTGAAGAGTGGGCTTACATGCGCGGCGAATGCCAGCCGCAAAGCGCCGTTACGCCAGAGATCCTCCCCACCGCTACCGCCGAAATGGGCAGCGATGGCTGGAAGATTTACCGCAACGAAACGCTGGGCTACACGCTGCACTATCCGGCGGATGCCGTCATCGAATTTGCTGACGATCCCCAGAAAACATTAACTATCCTGGGCCCGATGGTTAACGACGACCATTGGCCCGTGATTTATGTGAATCACCCCGGCGACCGCGAAGATTATCGTCCCCCGGAAGGGGTAGACCTGGCGCAGTGGCTCATTGACCACAACCTGTTGGTGGAAGCGCGGCAGCCGGATACGCAAATTGCCGGCACAACCGCCATCCACACCCGCCATGACCGCAGCCCGCAATCCTACGCAGCCGACACCTTCTTTTTTGCCCATGAGGGGCAGCTATACAGCGTCGTTATCCTGCACGCGGGCGACAAAGAGGATTGGGAGGTTTACGACCACTTCCTGAGCAACATCCAGTTCACCCCGTAACGGCTCCGTACCGCGACAGAAGTTCAACTTCGCCACCATCCTATCGCAGTAGGTGTCAGCCCCGCCTGCGGCGGGGCTGACACCCATTTTTATGAGCAATTTTTGGCGCAAATGCGCCAAAAATTGCCCAGCGCCAGAGAAGCTGTGACGCGATCAAACCGCAGTGATGATTTCCACTGCCTGGCTCAGGGGAATGTCCTGGCGCGTCGTCTGGCTGCGCCGCTTCAGTTCTACCAC
>CAYQYJ010000687.1:0-1765 GCA_964421605.1 uncultured Ardenticatenaceae bacterium
CAGCGCCGCTGCCGCTAAGCGCGGCGACGCTCCCGCCTGGCTGCCCTTGCTGGCGGCCTTTTTCGTGGCTATCTTTTTCCCCAGTATCCACTTCAGCCGCTTTGGCTTGCGCGTCATGCTCTTTTTACCTGTGGCTGCCCTGGCGGTGGCCTGCTTCTGGCAGGGCATGAACCGCCGCCAGCAGGGGCAGCGCGCCTGGGTCTGGTTTGCCGGCGCGGGCGTCCTGGTTGGTTTGGGGCTGTACACCTACGCCGCGGCGCGCCTGTTTCCGTTGGCGTTTGCCCTGTTTGCGCTGGTTTGGGCGTGGCAGGAGCGCGAGGGGTGGCGGGGGATTGCCGGCATTTTCCTCCTCATGGGCGGCGCGGCTGTGGTTGTCGCCCTGCCCCTGCTGCTCTTTTTTGCCCGCTACCCCTACTTCTTTGTCTTCCGCATGGCTTACGTTGCCAACCGCGGCAAAGGCGCCGTCGCCGACCAGCCCTGGCTGACCTGGCTGCTCAACGTGGGGCGCGTGCTGCGCGGCTTGATATGGCAGGGCGAGACCCATTTGCGCCACAATCTCCCTGGACGCCCATTCCTGGACCCCATCCAGGCAGGTTTTCTGCTGTTAGGCCTGGCGCAGATAGTCCGCCGCCTTTCCCGTCCTGGCCTGTTTCTCCTTATCTGGTTGGGCGTGACCCTGCTGCCTTCCATCTTGAGCGGCGACGCGCCCCATTTTGGCCGCCTGGCTGGGGCGGCGCCGCCGCTGGCTATCCTGGCTGCCTGGGGCGTGATCTGGCTGTGGTCGCAGTTGGCGCGGCTGCGCCCGGCGCGGCTGGCAGCGGCAGCCATGTTCCTTTTGCTGTTGGGCAGCGCCCTGATAACGATCCATGATTATTTTGGTCGCTACGCCCATCACCCGGATCTGGCGCGCGACTTCTACGCGCCTGATTGGGCAATGGGGCAGTTTGCCGCCGATTTCGCGGCGCCTGCTTCGCTTTATCTCTCCCCGACGCAAGAGGAAATGGCCACCATTTATTTTGCTTTGGGCGAACGATGGGAAACGCTGCGTAGTTTTACGGGGAAGGGGGGGGCGATTCCTGCCGGCATTCCCGGCCAACCCGCCCTCTACTTGATTCGCCCTGACGCCGCTGTCACCCTATCCCAGTTGCAGACGTTGTTCCCCGATGGCCTGGTTGGCGCCACCCAAAACGGATTTACGCCCTTCACCCTGGCTGCGGATACGCCTCGCTGGGCTGCATCGCCCACCCCTGCCGCCGACTTTGGCGGGCAAATTCGCCTGCGCAGTTGGTCCCAGGCGCGCCGCGACGGCAGCCTGATCGTTTCCCTGACCTGGCAGGCGCAAACCACCCCCGACAAAGATTACACCGCCTATGTCCATGTGTTGGATAATGCCGGCAACCTCCTCGCCCAACTCGACCGCCCCCCCGCCGGTTACCCCACCTCCGACTGGCAGCCCGGCGAAATCATCCACGACGCCTATACCATCCCCCTGCCTCCCAACACCCCCTCCGGAGTCGAGGCTTCAGCCGGTTCCGCTGCACCCGCCTACCTGCAAACCGGCTTCTACTACCTCCCCACCCTGGAACCACTAGGCTCACCCATTCGCTTAACGCCCTGATTCCGCTTACCACCTTATATGTAGGTCACTTTACTTCAACTTGCCATTACCGTTTGTAGGGTAGTAGGCGTGAAGATTTCGCGCACTCGGCCGGTCAGCGGCATTTTGTCATGCGCTTCAACTAGCTGCATAAATATTGTCAACGGT
>CAYQYJ010000688.1:0-1761 GCA_964421605.1 uncultured Ardenticatenaceae bacterium
TTTCTGATGGGCGGTGGGGTGATAGGCCTGGCGGCTTACGTTAGCTTTATCCCGCCGCATACCAGGACGATCATGAAGATGGGCATGGTTGCCATAAGCCTGGCTGCCTGGTCAGGATTGGGCCGGAGCGAGCGCTTACGGCAGTACCGGCCGATCGCTCTCGGCTTTTTTGCCGTTTCGCTGGGTGTTTTGCTGGCACAGTATGCCGGCAATATTCCCATAAAGCTTCTTGGATTTTCGATCAGTACTGTGCAGGGAGTGTCCATGGCCAAGTTCGGCGAAGCGCTGCCCATCGTATTGTCTATTCTGACGCTGCACTTCGCCAGTGGCGGCGATAGGGATGGACTTTTTCTTAAAGGAGGCAACCTCAAGTTGGGGTTGGTTGCCGGCATCATCGGATTTACGGCCTTTGTGGGCATTGGCCTCCTGCAGGCAATAGGCTCTGGCCTGAGATGGGCAACAGTTGCCGCCGCGCTGCCCTGGATATTGATTTTCATATTCTCAAATGCCTTCATGGAGGAATTATGGTTCCGGGCGCTGTTCTTGAAAAAACTGGAGCCGCTGGTGGGGGCCAAAACCACGCTGATCATCACGTCACTTGTATTTGCCGGCATTCACATCAGCTCGACCTACATCATTGATATCCTGAGCTTTATGGCGGCTCTGATGGCTCTGGCGCTGCTCTGGGGGTGGCTCATGCGCAAATCGAACAGCATCTGGGGACCGATTCTGATCCATGCGGGGGCTGATGTCCTGGTCATACTGGGGTTTCTAGCAGGGGCCAATCTCTAGGTTCTGGCTATTTCCTGGAGAAACGCGCTGATTGCGGCGGCGGCGGCGGTGGGCTGAGCCAACAGTAGCATGTGGCCGGCATTGGGCAGGGTAACCAGGCGGGCGTGGGGGATTTCGGCAGCCAGGTATTGGCTGTATTTTAAGGGGGTCAGGGGGTCGGCGTCGCTGCCGATGACCAGCGTGGGCAGTTGAATTTGTCCTAACTGCCCGCGCACGTCAAATGTGTTACATGCCTCAAAGTCGCCCAAAGCCACCGTGGGATCCACAGCCAGCAGGTTTTGTTTGCTTCTTTCTTTAATAGCGGCCGGGGTATCGGGCTGCCAGTAGGCGTTGACCAGCAAGTCGGCGACGGCGGCGTAATCGCTGAGGATGCCGTCCAGAATGGCGGGGGCGACGCGCAAACGCGCGCCCGTGCCCGCCAGTACCAAACCCACAATGCCCGGCGCCGCGTCTAGCGCCAGCCTCAGCGCCACAGCGCCGCCCATGGAGTGCCCCACCAGCACGACGCGGGACAACTGCTGTTGCGCCATGAAGCGGCTTACCACAGCAGCGTATTCCGCCACAGTATGGCAGCCCGGCAGTTGGGAGCGCCCATGGCCGGGCAGGTCAAGGGCGTAGACGGTTACGCCGGGCAGGCGGCGGATGGCGGCGGGCCAGTCCAGGTGCGTGCCGCCCGCGCCGTGTAGGAGGAGCAGGTTTAGGTGGCCCGCAGCCGGCGAGTGGTGTAAGGCATAGAAAAGCCGATGGGGGCTATGATTCAGAGTAATAGTGGGCATGTTTTCCTCACATGGGGGCGGGCAAGATGCCCGCGCCACTGGCTTAACTGTAACTGAAATGACGGTTTTGACCATCTTTGCGCGTAGGCAAACCGTCGTTTGCGCCTGTTAATGCCTGTCCATACAATCTCTGCATGATAATATAACGATTTTGGAAAATCGTTTTACTGAAAGGGGAAAAGGATATGAGTAA
>CAYQYJ010000689.1:0-1754 GCA_964421605.1 uncultured Ardenticatenaceae bacterium
CTGTAGGACAAATGCCCTAAAATCTAGCGAATTATACAGAATCCCCGATTTCTCGCAAACCATTTTTGCTTCTTTGTTTTCTTTTAAGCGCCTGTTTCCCGGCCGCGCCAGGAGGTCAGGGCCATGCCATTATCTGTCACGACCACACCTTCGCCACGCCGCAGCAGGGCCAGGTTTTCCTGCCATTGTGCATTTCCAGCCAGAAACCGCTCAGCTAACAGAGACTGCTGCGGAAGTGAACTTTGTACGAGCACAGTGACGCTGTCTGCCTGCAAAGGCCCATTACTTATCAGGCGACGCACCAGAGGCGGCGCCGACATTTCCGTACTCGTCCCGTCCATTATTACCCAGGGCAAACCATGTCCTACTACCCTCACCGGCTTTCCGAATTGACCCAGGTCTTGCGCTGCCAGCCATACTGCGCGCAGTAACTGCTGTCGCGCCCAGTCATTGGCCCGGCAGGCGAACAATAGCACGCCGCCAGGGAGTGTGGTAAAGCGGTCCAGCGGCCAGGCCAGCCAGGATTGCAGCCCTGTTCCTGCCTGTAATTGGGCAAAGAGACTTTCCAGGGAGCGAGAAACCGGTAGCACTCCCTGCCGCGCTGCTTGCTGCAACCAACGGTGCAAGCCAGGTAGATCCGTAACGCCGGCCTGCTGCGCCTGCGACAGGCAGATCCGCGCCGCAGATGGGACACCCATGCCGGCAAACCAGCGCTGCCAGCGTCGCAGTGTAGTGCCGGCATCCTCGCCAGGTAACGCCGCCAGGGGGTTGAAACCTGGCGACAGAGTTGGGTTGTCTATGTCCACATACACGAGGGAATCCTCCAACCGCTGTGTCACTGCTGCTTGCCGTTTCAACCGCGGCACCAGGTCGCCGGCGCCATCTACCACGACCAGGCCAGTGGCGTTCAGGGATACAGTCTGTGTCACCTGCGCCGTCAGCCACTCGGCTACAGCCACTGCTTGACCATAAACATTGACAGGGGCATCCACTTGCAGCAGCGCCCCGTCTGGAGTACGGCCCAATAGCCACCGGTTTGCATCAGGCGCGCCAGACGTAAGCGTTGTGGGGGGTAAGGTTTGTGACCAGACAGGCTGCAACGTTAGTCCAGGAGGTGGATTGACAGGTAATTTCCAATTTGTGGCTTCGGTGGGCGGTGATGGAGCAGTATTTGCCGCATCCACGAAAGGCATCTCATTGACTACTTGAGCCTGGAAAGGATGCGTCCAGGGCAGCGCCGCGGCGGGTGATAACTGCGTCGGCAGCGGGGGAACTTCTTCCTGTGTTGCTGGCTGCAAGGAAAAACGGAAATCAGCGGCCATACGCTGCAGCAACGGCGTCTCTGTGGCGGGCAAACCTACGTACAAACGAGAAAGAGGATTACCCGGCTGGTAACAGAGGGCGATGCGCCCGCACGCTTGTGGGCGCGACAACAGGCGCAGACAATGGGTCGGGCCGGCAGTATCCAGGTAGCGGAGGCGGTACCAGACCAGGCTGTCTACCCACTGCTGTTGGGTAATACGGGATCGTAAGAAAGAGAACAGTGTCATATCAGGCCGCAAATACAGGACATTTATTACGCCAGTTCTTCCCAGAATGGGTCCGCAGGTTCGGCGTCTACAGGCAGGTCGCTAGCGACCAGTTTTTGTTCCAGATCCGCAATCATCTGTTCTATCAGGGCGAGCGACCAACGGTTCAGTTGGACAGCCAACGCCAGGCTATCTGCTTCTTGTTGTCGGAACTGGTCTAATACA
>CAYQYJ010000690.1:0-1733 GCA_964421605.1 uncultured Ardenticatenaceae bacterium
AAAGCGGTTACTACGAGCGAAAACCGCCAGGTTATTTACGGACAGTGAATAAGCACCCGTCCGGCGCGGCGTTGGCTGAGGTTGTGAAAGCCAATACGTCCGCTTTAATAAGGTAGTAAAGGATATGCAAATTCTGACCGCTTTCACCCGAAACGATTGGCGCAGCGTGCGCCGCGACTCGCTGCTGCTGTACGTCATCTTTGTGCCCTGGATGATGGTGCTGTTGGTGCGCCTGCTGCTGCCCAGCATGGCGCGCTGGCTGAGCCAGAGCTATGGCATTGATCTGGCTTTATACTATCCTCTGCTGCTGAGTTTGTTCTTTGTGTTCCAGGCGCCAGCCTTATTTGGCATGGTCATCGGCTTCCTGGTGCTGGATGAACGGGACGACAAAACCTTGCTGGCTTTGCAGGTTACGCCCCTGCCCATCACCACCTATGCGGCTTATCGCCTGGGCATTGCCCTCGTTCTGAGCGTCGTCTACCTGTTCTTGCTGCTGCCGTTAAGCGGGCTGATGCCGCTGCGGCTGCTGCCAGGATTGATCCCTGTGGCCTTTTGCGCCGCTTTGTTCGCGCCATTGGTGGCTCTCTTCCTGGCCTCTTTTGCCGGCAACAAAGTTGAAGGGCTGGCCTTGCTCAAAGGCATGGGTTTCCTGGCCCTCATCCCCCTGGCTGCTTACTTCATCCCCTCCGGCTGGCAGTTGCTGGCCGGGCTGATCCCCACTTATTGGCCCGTGAAAGCGTATTGGCTGCTGCATGAAGGCGGCAGCTACTGGCCCTACGTTCTCGCCGGCGCTGCTTACCAGTTGCTCCTCATCGCCCTGCTGCTGCGCCGCTTCCGCGCCCGCCTGCGGCAATAAGACGGCTCCCCCTCGACTCGTTTCCCCCCAGTAAAACCTACATTTGATTTTGGGCTGGCGTGCTGCGGATGCCGGCATCATGTCGCTCGTCATACCCAGAGTCGGGCAAACATTCCCAACCCGTTCGGGACATCTGCCCCATGACAACGGGACACGCCTTGCTGTAAGGTGTAGGCAAATCTATTCATAGGAGAGAAACATGAACGAAAAACAAACCTATCTGGATTGGTCTTTTGGCTGGCAGTGGTTGGTAAGCTGCGCCATTGGTACGGCCGTTTTTGGGATGGTCGCTTATGCTTCCATGTGGTCGCTGGGGGAAGCCGTGGGACAGGCTACGACGGAACTGATTGGCGTAGGGGTGGCGGGAATAGTGTTCGGCGCCCTTTTAGCCCTGGGCGGCACGTTAGGGCCAGGCTTGCTATTGCGCCGCATTGGGATTCGGGCGGAACAGTGGATTGGCTACAGCGTGGCGGCGACAGCGGCAGCCGCCAGTCTGGGTGTTACCCTGATTGCCAGCCTGAATTATGCAATGGAAGAAGAAGCTGTTTCCGCCGCTTTTATTGGGCTGACTTTAGGCTTGCCGATGGGTCTGGTACAGGCCCGCCTGCTCAAACAGCGCGGTCTACCCGCCGCGATTTGGCCCCTGATTACGATTGCCGGCTACACGCTGGCTTTCGCGATCGTCGTTTTCTTTAGCGGCGAAGGACGCGAATGGGTCGCTTCAAGTGGGATGGGGCTGTTGTTGGGGGCAATCACTGGTCTGGGAATGATGTGGTTATTGCGGCAGGATACCGCCATCGCTATCTAAGTAAGTCCAGAAACAAGTTCGTAGTGACGGCTACTTCGACTATGCTCAGCACAAGTTTAGCCGTCCGAA
>CAYQYJ010000691.1:0-1725 GCA_964421605.1 uncultured Ardenticatenaceae bacterium
CCGCCGGTCAACGCCAGCTCTACGAAGGTTGGGGCCATGCCGCCAGCATCATCCCCCTGGAACATTATCCCTATCACCGCTGGCGCACCGACCAGACCTACAGCTACAACCCCGGCTTTCGCCAATGGCTAAACAAAGACGGCAACCGCGAGTTAGTCGCCCAAACCCTGGCCCGCATTCAAGCCGAAGGCCCGCTGCGCGTGGGGGATTTTGCCTACGACGGCCCTCAGCGCGGTATGTGGTACGACTGGAAACCGCCAAAGATGGCCCTGGAAGCCTTGTTCGCCTGGGGCGATCTCATGGTAGCGCAGCGCGTGAACTTCCAGCGCGTGTACGACGTGAAAGAACGAGTGCTGCCGGCATGGGTGGACGCCACCCCCATCCCGGACGCGGCAGCCCGCCGCTTCTGTCTGGAGCAGGCGGCAAAGGCGCTTGGCGTCTTCGATCTGCGCCATCTAACCCTGTACGCCTACATGAGGGCTACCCCTGTCCGCTCCGAGCTTAAAGCGCTGCTGCAAGAAGGCGCTCTGGTCGAGATTCAGGGCGAATCAACCAGGGGCGTCAAGAAATGGCTGGTGCATCGCGCCAACCTGCCGCTCTTACAGCGCGCCGCCGATGGCGAAATAACCGCCCAACGCACCACCTTTCTCGCTCCCTTCGATTCTCTCTTTTGGGCCTGGGATCGCGATCAAACGCTGTGGGGCTTCAAACAGTTGCTGGAATGCTACAAGCCCGCCAAAGACCGTATCTACGGCTACTTCTCTTTCCCCATCCTGCACCAGAACCAACTCGTAGGCCGCTTCGACCCAAAATTAGATCGCAAATCAGGCGTCCTGCATCTAAACGCCCTCTACCTTGAGCCGCACATCCAGCCGGATGACGAACTTGTCGCCGCCGTCGCCGCCGCCATGCGCGACTTCCTCTCCTGGCACGGCGCCCACGCGCTCACCATCGAAAAGAGCGATCCGCCAACATTCGCCGCCAAACTCAAAAACGCTCTCTAAAAGCTCCCCCCTCCCCATTAACCATTCACCCGTTCACCAATTTATTATTTTCCCCCTTTCCCCGTCGTTTGTTATCCGCCCCCATTTAAGCTAGAATACAAACCGTTCTGCCGATTCAAGGCGGCAAAGGTTGTGGACACAATCCCCAGGCATTTTTTCAAACTGTCTGACAGAAAAAAGAGCGCGTGGCCCCAGAACACATTCACGCCTTTCCCTCTGCCCGGTACACAGATAAAACGCCGCGAACGCCCCTGCCGGCATCCTTGAATCGAATCGTCATGATAGGCGTTGTTTTTTTCCTGGGTTTCTGACTTCTTCAAGGTTTTTGCCGATTTCCATGCGGAAATCCTCCTGCCTACACCTTCACAGCTTGCCCGCGCCCCCGTGCCGGCAAACTGAAGCCTCGACAAGCCAGTTGCCCCTACCCCTTATCTCAAAACTGGAGAAAGTTAGATGTCGTTCAAGCAACTTGCCCGTATTGGCTTACCGCTCCTACTGCTGGCAGCGGGCGCCCTCTTTATCCTGAATGCCGCCCGTCCGGGCCAGGAAACCACGGCGCGGCAGCAGGCGATCCTGGCGTTGGCCCCCAACCCCGCCCGCGCCAGCCAACTCCCCCCCCAACCGGAGCAGTACGCCCCCATCACCCCCGTCACCGTCAACATGCGTGACGTACCTGTCGGCGTCTACGTCGAAAGCAACCAGTATGATCGCTGGCTGCGCG
>CAYQYJ010000692.1:0-1723 GCA_964421605.1 uncultured Ardenticatenaceae bacterium
GAACTTGCTGGTATTCTGCTTCCACTTCCTCTTGATGCGCGTCAATGTAATCTAATACATCTTGGATTTGCTGCTCTGTCAAGTTGAACCAATCCTGAATCAAATGAGGAGGCCAATCATCTTTAAGATGATCCATGATCGTGTAAAGGGTGAGCCGTGTGCCAGCAATTGTTAAACCGCGGCTTGTCCTGACAATCGTGTTTGAGGTTACTGTGTCGCTCATCTTTCTTACCTGTCTGAAATCGCCCTGATCTGCTTGAGTTGCAGTTATTTTATCACATTTCTGCTTCGGGTCGGGCAGCCATTTTGCAGTAACCAGAGAGACAGACAGCGCTGCTCATTCCACGATCTCCAATCCGTTGGCAGCGATGACGTCGCGGTACCATGAGGCGCTGTCTTTGGGGGTGCGCTGCTGGGTTTCGTAATCTACGTGGACGATGCCAAAGCGTTGGGTGTAGCCGCGCGCCCATTCGAAGTTGTCCATGAGGGACCATTGCAAATAACCAGCCAGGGGGACGCCGTTGCCAATGGCGCGATGGGCGGCAGCCAGGTGGTCGCGCAGGTAGCGGATGCGGCGTTCGTCGGCGACACGCCCGCTGGCGTCGGGGTCGTCCAGGTAGCTGCATCCGTTTTCGGTGACGTAGATTTTGGGGACGCGGTAGCCAAAATGGAGCCAGTTGAGCAGGTGATAGAAGGCGGGGGGGTACACTTCCCAATCCATCTCGGTGCGGGCGGCGGGCGGGTCGGGGAAAATCTCTTGGGGGAGGTTGTCGGGGGCGTCAGCGGCGCGGGCCAGGTGGCGGGTGTAGTAGTTGATGCCCAGGAAGTCTGTAGGCGTCGCGATCAGGTCGAGGTCGCCGTGGCGCACGAAGTCCAGGTCGCGCGGCAGGTAGCCGATGGCGCGGTAGTGGGCCACCATGTCGGCGGGGTAGTGGCGTCCGTAGAGGGGGTCAAGGAACCAGCGGCTGTAGTAGCCGTCCCAGATGCGGGCGGCGTGGTAGTCGGCGGGGCTGGGGGATGCCGGCACAGCCGGCTCAAAGTTCAAGGCAATCCCCACCTGCGCGTCGGGCATATTGGCGCGCAGGCGATGCACCGCCATGCCGTGCGACAACAAAACGTGATGGGCCGTTTTCAGGGCCGCGTTCCCATCGCGCCAGCCGGGGGCGTGTTCGCCCAACTCGTGGCTTAACATGCTGGTACACCACGGCTCATTGTGCGTGATCCAGTTTTTCACGCGATCGCCCAAAGCGCGGCTGGTCACGTCGGCCAGTTCGGCAAAGGCGCTGGCGGTATCCCGATGGGGCCAACCGCCTTTGTCTTGCAGCGTCACGGGCAGTTCCCAATGGTAAAGCGTGATAAAGGGGGTAATGCCTGCCGCTAACAGTCCATCTACCAGGCGATCATAGAAGTCTAATCCAGCCTGATTGATGCGCCCGGAACCTGCCGGCAAAATACGGGGCCAGGAAACGGAAAAGCGGTACGCTTGAATACCCAACTGCCGCATCAGCGCCACGTCTTCGCGCCAGCGGTGGTAATGATCGCAAGCCACGTCTCCGGTGGAGCCGTCCTGGACATTGCCCGCCGTATGCACAAAGCGGTCCCAAATGGACTCCCCCCGCCCGTCCTCATTCCACGCGCCTTCAATTTGATAGGCGGAAGTCGCCACGCCCCAAAGGAAACCCGGTGGGAAGGTAAGTTTTGTCATGTTAGAGCCAGCCAACGT
>CAYQYJ010000693.1:0-1721 GCA_964421605.1 uncultured Ardenticatenaceae bacterium
CGCCATCGCCGACATGGCCCGCCAATATGACATGGAAGAGGAACATTTTCTGCGGGCAGCTTTGCGCTCCTACCAGGAACTTAACGATAACTACTTTCCAGAGTGGGAAGAAACGGTAGCCCGCTTTGCGCAGGAACACGGATTGGATCGCCAGCTACCCGTCCCCCAGGCCCGCCTGCAATCGCTTATTACGCAGCAGTTTAACTACACCCTCGACGACGCCACCCTGGCGCAAAACCAGCCATTGACAGGTTACCGCTCTGTCTACCTTGACAGCGCGCGGCCGCACCTGCTCATTAACCGCGCCCTGCACCCGGCGCAAATCAAGTTCCTGCTGGCGCGGGAAATGGGCTATCAGGTGTTTGGTCTCAAGGATCGCGCCAACACCTCTTCGCCGGATCGGGTGGAATCGTATGAACAGGTGTTTAACGACTTTCAAGCTTCTTACTTTGCCGGCGCGCTGCTGCTGCCGCAATCGCTAGTGGTCAAAGACCTGGAAACTTTCTTTGCCCTGCCCACCTGGCAGCCGCAAATCCTGCTGGACATGCTGCGGCGGTATGACGTCACCCCCGAAATATTGCTATACCGCTTTAGCGAGCTGATCCCCCAATTTTTCGGCATGGCGCTGCACTTCCTGCGCATGCACGACAGCGGCGGGCAATACCGCCTGGTGAAGCAGCTCAACATGAACCAGCTTCCTCTGCCCACAGGCATCAGTTCGCGCGAACATTTTTGCCGTCGCTGGCTCACCGTGCGCCTGCTGCAAGAGCTAAAAGAGTTGGGCCATGCCGGCCCGCACGTGGGTATCCAGATGTCGCAATTTCTGGAATCGCAGCAGCAGTTCCTGTGCATTGGGTTTGCGCGGCAGTTGGCGCTGGCGCAAGACAACAGCAGCGTCATTATCGGTCTGCGCGTAGACGAACCGCTGCGCAGCGCCATTCGCTTCCTGGACGATCCGGCGGTGCCCACGCGCGTCATCAACGAAACCTGCGAACGCTGCCCCTTGACGGCGGAACAATGCGCCGTACGCGGCGCGCCGCCCACGCTATGGCAGATGGAACGCGCCCGCAGCCTGCGCCAGGAAGCGTTAAACACCCTTATTGCCCGCTTTCGGGATTAGCCCATGTTCCCCCAGCTTACTCTGCCGCTGTATACGGAAAGATTAATCCTGCGCGATTTTACGCTGGCGGATTACGACGCCGTCCACGCCTATAGCTCTGACCCCCTGGTGACGCGCTACATGTTTTTTGGCCCACGCGATGCAGCAGAAAGCTATGACTACCTGCTGTCTATGCAGCAAAGCCAGCAGGAAAAACCGCGCCTGGTGTGGGAGGTCGCCGTCGTGCGCCAGGCAGACAACGCGCTGATCGGCGGCTGCGACCTGACCTATACGGGTAACCCGCAGGAAGCCGACCTGGGCTACATTCTGGCGCAGCCAGCCTGGGGCCAGGGCTACGCCACGGAAATAGCCCGCGCGCTGGTAGAGGCGGGCTTCAGCCAGTTACAGTTAGCCCGCATTGTGGCCACCTGCGACATAGCCAACAGCGCCTCCGCCCATGTGCTGGAAAAAGCGGGGCTGCGCCGCCACACCACACTGATCCAGTATAAATATGCCAAAGGGCGCTGGTGGGACGTTTACTTTTACGCCCTGGAGCGCCGCGAATGGGCTGCGCCAGCCAGGGCAGGCATCGCCCGCCGCTGAGATTATTTCCACGAGACTG
>CAYQYJ010000694.1:0-1712 GCA_964421605.1 uncultured Ardenticatenaceae bacterium
GGCAGCGGCAGCGCCGGACGGATCAACTGCACCCGCCGCTCCGTGCTGGTGAACGTGCCGGCCTTTTCCGCAAAACTGGCGGCGGGCAAAACGACGTCCGCCATTTCCCCGGTCTCATTGAGAAAGATGTCTATCACCGCCAGGAAGGGAACTTCCTCCAACGCCTGCCGCACGTGATGCAGATTCGGGTCAGATAGCATGGGATTCTCGCCCATGATCACAATCCCCTTGATGCGCCCACTCAGCGCCCCATCCATAATCTCCGTCACCGTCAGACCCGGCGTAGGGCTAAACCGCGCCAGCGGCGTCTGCCAGCCGGCGGCAAACTTCTGTCGCACTTCAGGACTGCTCACAGGCTGGTAGCCAGGAAACACGTTTGGCAGCCCGCCCATGTCGCACGCACCCTGCACGTTGTTCTGCCCCCGCAGCGGGTTTAGCCCCGTGCCTGGACGGCCAATCTGCCCCGTGAGCAGCGCCAGGTTGGAAAGCGCCTTCACATTGTCCGTGCCCGTCGTGTGCTGCGTAATGCCCATCGCCCAGAAAATGGCTGCGTTCTCCGCCTGGGCGTAGAGCCGCGCCGCCCGCACAATGTCGGCTGCCGGCACTTCCGCAATTTCCGCCGCCCGTTCCGGCGTCCATTCCGTCACAGCGGCGGCGAAAGCTGCATACCCTTCCGTGCGCGCCTGCACAAACGGGACGTTCACCAGATTCTCCTGGATAATCACGTGCGCCATGGCGTTAAAAACAGCCACGTCCGTGCCCGGCTTATGCCGCAAATGCAGCGCGGCAAAATCTGCCAGCTCAATGCGCCGCGGGTCAATCAGAATCAACTTCGCCCCATGCTGCCGCACCGCCCGCTTCATCTGCAAGCTGAGGACAGGGTGGGCTTCGGTCGTGTTAGACCCCGTCACCAGCAGCACGTCCGCCTGCGGGATGTCCAGAATACTGTTCGTCATCGCCCCCGAACCAACGGTAGTGGCCAGACCGGCCACGCTGCTACTGTGTCAGAGACGGGCGCAGTGGTCAATGTTATTCGTACCAATAACGCCCCGCGCCAGCTTTTGCATCAGGTAATTTTCTTCATTGGTGCACTTGGCGGACGTGAGGAAGGCGATGCTGTCCGGCCCATAGGTATCGCGCAAATGGCGCGCCGTGTCCGCTATCTCGTTCAGCGCCTCATCCCAACTGGCGGGGCGAAAGGCGCGTTCAGCGCGAGAACCGTCGCCCTTTTCTTTACGCAACGGACTGCGCAGCCGGTCAGGCGCATGCACAAAGTCATAGCCAAAGCGCCCTTTCACGCACAAGTTACCGTGGTTGACATCATTGTCAAAACGCCCATCCACGCGGTAAATAATGCCGTTGGCGATATGCAAATCAATCTGGCAACCCACGCCGCAATAAGGGCAGGTCGTGTGGACAATGCGTTCAGCCTGGCGGAGTGATGAGATGGTCATAGAGATAGGTTTCCAGCTAGACGGGAAACAGGACAAACAACCTGGCTTTCCCGTAACAAAATCAACTTAAACGGAGTTATCCTGATGGGATTGTAAAGGGTTCCTGGAGTAGGTCGTTAGTGACAGAACGCACACCTTTGGCGGATAAACGTCACAGTCACAAGCAATTCTGTCCCCATCGCCCCAAACACCCCTCCTCCAATACGCAATTTCGTCCACATCATTCCCATCTCCCTCCCAATGGTCAAGTTTGGGCGC
>CAYQYJ010000695.1:0-1710 GCA_964421605.1 uncultured Ardenticatenaceae bacterium
GCGGCTCCTACATCTTTTTTTGTCTGCTTTGGGCCCCCCCGCACCAACAAAACCCCCCCGGCGCCGCTGCCGTTTTGCCCACTCTCAGGGAACGACAGGCGGTTAAAGAGATCGCCACGATTGACTGCGGTGTTACCACGAACGCCAATCGCCATGTTATTTACGGACAGCCCCTTTCACCACCGGTTGAAACCGGCGGCTAAGATAAAAAACCTGCTGAAGCAGGTTAGAATGGACACCATCAACGTGGTTCAGCACGTTTTCTGTAACAGCCTGGGGATTCATCCTCAGGCAAAGCGGCCAAAATGAGAATTGCTGTAAAGGGGAAGGGGGCTTGGGCAGTGGGCGAGGGGCGCTGCGCGCCCCTCGCCCACTATCACCTTTCTCTGGTAGACACTACAACGACCAGCGGCGGCGGGTGAGCAGGCCGGCGCTGAGGAGGATGAGGGGGAGAATAATGGCGGCGGAGCAGATGCCGGCATCGGCCGCGGGCGTGGATGGGGCGGTGACAGGCGGGGGAGTGGGTGTGGCGGCGGGGTCGCCGTTAGTGGCGGGTTCGCCGTTGGCGGTGGTGGGGCGCGGGGTGATGGGCGCTGTCTCCGCGCCAGGCATAATCTGGTACGCGGTCTGCTCATGCACCACCAAAACCTGCTCGCCCAATGCCAGGTATTGCCCCAGTTCCGGGACGGTAGTGAGCAAGTCAAAGTAAGCGTCGCTGGCAAACGTTATGGACTGCGGCGGCATTGCGTCCGCGTCGAAAGTGGTGTCCGTCCAGACGCCGTGGCGATAGACGAACGTCTTGCTGCCTACCAGCCGCACCATTTCTTGCGCCGCCGCGGCGCCGTCACCCAGGGTGGGAGCAGCCATTGGCGCTTCCGCTTCGGAGAGCGCGCCCGCCATGGCGGCGGCGTCTACCGCAGCCTCGCCACTGGCCTCTTTGGGGGCGGCAAAGTTGGCGGCGGCTTCTTCCATGACTGATTCTCGCCCAGATTGGCTGAAAATGTCATTTTCTTCGATCAGGTAGCTGGTGTACGGGGTGATGATGCCGTAGCGGATGCTCAGGTTGACGACGCTTTGCACCAGTTCCGCGTTTTCGCCGTGCAGCCGGATTTCGTTGAGCAGGTGGCCGATGGCGCGGGTGGCCCAGAGGCGCGGGATGAATTCGTCGCCGCCGCTGTCGCGGAAGAGGTTATCGCTGTAGGTGAAGGATTGCGGCTGACCATTAACCTGCCCGCTGAGGGTGATGGCGGCGGGACCGCCTTCACGGTAACGACCGGTGATGATGAGCTGCGTGCCGGCAAATAAATCAGGCAGCGTTGGTGGATACAGTTGTTCCACCGTCACCCCATCCACCGTCAGAGTGACATCCGTCAGCACCGGCGTGCTAACCCTGGCATAGAAGCCGCTCACGGCTTCATCCACCGCCTGATTTGGGCGCACGTAGGTCGTCGCGCCGCGATGGTCGCTGGCTAGAGTGTCCAACAAAATCGTATCCACGTCGTCGCCCACGCCAAAGGCAAACAGGCGCACGCTGCTGGGGGCCGCCTGGTTGATGGCGTCCAATAGTTTCGGGGTATCCGTGATCCCTTCGGTGGCTAAGCCATCCGTCAGGAACAGGATGGTCAGCGGGCGTTCGGCGTCGCCCTGGCCGACCGCTTCTAACAGGGCCAGGCTGATGTTCGTGCCGCCGACGGCTTCCAGGTTGTCAAT
>CAYQYJ010000696.1:0-1707 GCA_964421605.1 uncultured Ardenticatenaceae bacterium
GCAGGTTTGCCAGGGGAAGTGGATCAGCCTTTTCCGCTTGCGGGCAAGCCAGACTGCCGGCAAATTCGCCGCCTTGCCGGCAGAAAACAGGAGGGTAATATGGCTGTGGACCCACTTTCGCCGCCGCGCAAAAATTACGGCTTTGTCATAGACAACCGCAAATGTATTGGCTGCCATGCCTGCTCCGTTGCCTGCAAATCAGAAAATGAAGTCCCCCTGACCGTCAACCGCACCTGGGTCAAATACGTAGAGACCGGTATCTACCCCCACAGCCGCCGCCACTTCCAGGTGACGCGCTGTAATCACTGCGCCAATCCCCCCTGCGTGCGCATTTGCCCCACCGAAGCCATGTATCAGCGAGCTGACGGCATTGTCGAATTCGATAACCGCGTCTGCATCGGCTGCAAGGCGTGCCTGCAAGCCTGCCCCTACGACGCCATTTACATTGACCCGGACACCCACACAGCCGCCAAATGTCATTACTGCGCCCACCGCACCGACATCGGTCTGGAGCCCGCCTGTGTGGTGGTTTGCCCCGAACATGCCATTATTGCCGGCGATATCAACGACCCGGACACAGAAATCGCCCAACTATTGGCGCGGCAGCCGGTGACGGTGCGCAAACCAGAGCAAGGAACCGCGCCTAAGTTGTTCTACATTCATGGCAGCGAGGTGTCGCTGCACCCGACAGCCACGGAGCGCGCGCCAGAGACCTTTCTGTGGGCAGACGTACTGCCGCTGCACGGCGCGGCAGCCGCCGCCGAGCCGCCGCATCATGCCAGCGGGTCCTTGCCGCCAATGACGAAGCCGCGCAATCCGGCGCTGACCAACGCAGCGGCGGACATTCGCCCGCCGCAGGCGCAGGGGCAGCATTGGCGCGGTCCCATTGAGTTGGGCGGGGCGGTAGCGGAGCATATGGTACAGGTCTCGTACAACGCGCAGCACAAGATTCCCTGGCACTGGCCCGTGCCGGCATATCTCGTCACCAAAGGCATCGGCGCGGGTATCTTCCTCATTCTGGCTTTCGGCTGGCTGCTGCGCCTGTTCCCCTTTAATAGTTCGGTCGCCCTGGTGGGCGGCTTTCTCTCCCTCCTCTTCATTGGCGCTACCACGGGGCTGCTAGTTTACGACCTGGAAAAACCAGAACGCTTTCTCTACATCTTGCGCCGCCCGCAGTGGAAAAGCTGGCTGGCCCGCGGCGCGGTGCTCCTGATCGGGTTTTCTATCATAACCGCCTTGTGGTGGTTGTTTGAACTGGGCAGCTACCTGTTTGATTACACCAGCCCCCTCTTCCAAACCATTTATCTCTGGTTGGGCATTCCTTTTGCCATGGGGTCCGCCGTTTATACCGCCTTCTTATTTGCCCAGGCGGAAGGGCGCGACTTGTGGCAAAGCCCGCTGCTGCCGTTCCACCTGGTGGTGCAGGCGGCGTTGGCGGGCAGCGCCGCGCTGCTGCTGGTGGACTTGCTGCTGGAAATGCCGGCAGCCATGACCGCCGCCCTCAAAATCATCTTCACCGTTGCGCTGTTAGTAGATTTATTTGTGACCCTGGTGGGCGAATTTAGCGTGCCCCACGCCAGCGAAGTCGCCGCCCGCGCCGCGCACGAAATCAGTCACGGTCACTATCGCCGCCACTTCTGGCTGGGCGGCATAGCGTTAGGGCATTTGCTCCCCCTGGCGCTGCTGGTAGGCAGCGCCCCGCTGCTG
>CAYQYJ010000697.1:0-1706 GCA_964421605.1 uncultured Ardenticatenaceae bacterium
TGGGATAACGATGGTGCCGGGGATTCGGGTGGGGCATGCGCAGGATGAGGGGGCGCTGACGGGGTGTACGGTGGTGTTGTGCGAGGCGGGGGCGGTGGGGGGGATGGACCGGCGCGGGGGGGCGACGAGCACGCGGCAGGCGGATGGGCTGGAGGCGTGGCACGTGGTGGGGGGCGTTCATGCGGTGCTGTTGACGGGCGGGTCGGCGTTTGGGCTGGATGCCGGCAGCGGCGTGAGCCGTTACCTGGAGGAAAAGGGGATCGGGTATGGCGTGGGGCGGGCGCGGGTTCCGATTGTGGCGGCGGCGGCGTTGTTTGACCTGATGGTGGGGGACGGTTCGGTGCGCCCGGATGCGGCTATGGGGTATGCGGCGTGCCTGGCGGCGACGGCGGAAATGCCGGCAACCGGCTGCATCGGCGCGGGCATGGGGGCCACCGTGGGCAAGACGCGCGGCCTGGCTTACGCCATGAAAGGGGGGATTGGCACGGCGGCGCGCCGCGTGGGCCGCACCGACCTGATTGTGGGGGCGATTGTGGCGGTCAATGCGTTTGGCGATGTGGTAGATCCTCGCACGGGCCAGATCATTGCGGGCGCGCGGCGGGATGCGGGCGATCCGGGTGGTTATTTCGCCGATTCGCTGGAGGCGCTGACCGATTGGGCGGAGCGGGGCTACCCGCCGCCGCCCGCGCCGCCGCTGGACAATACGGTCATTGGCGTGGTAGCCACCAATGGGCGTCTGAATAAAATGGAAGCGACCAAAGTGGCGCAAATGGCGCACGATGGGCTGGCGCGGGCTATCCGTCCAGCGCACCTGATGTTTGACGGGGATACGATTTTTACGCTGGCTACGGGCCAGGTGGAAACACACGTGAACGTGGTGGGGGCGGTGGCGGCGGAGGTGTTTGCGGAAGCGATTGTGCAAGGGGTGCGGGCGGCGGTGAGTTTGGGGGGAGCGCCGGCAGCGCGGGATGTGAACAGGTGACTATACAGGTGCGAGGCACTGGCCGCAGGAGTTCCAACAGGCTAAAACCGTTCGGCCAGTGCCTTGCACCACTCTGACGGGGTTAGCCTTCACCGAACTCGACGATTTCGCCGGTGACGGTGAAGATGACGCGCTCGCAGATGTTGACGGCGCGGTCGGCGGCGCGTTCCAGATTGTGGGCAGCCCACAGCAGGCTGTTGGCGCAGTCCATGTCTTCTGGGCGCTGCATGATGTATTGGATCAGTTGGCGCTGCGTTTCTTTGTACCCTTCGTCAACGAGGTCGTCTTGTGCCGGCACTTGCCGCGCCAAAACCACATCTCGCCAGGCAAAGGCTGCCAACGCATCATGCACCATATGGCTGGCGGTTTGCGCCATTTCTAACAGGGTTCCCATATAGGGCTCATGGGGGAACCCGTCGCGCAGCGACAGGTTAATGCGGGCGATGCCTTTGGCGTAATCGCCAATGCGCTCCAGTTCGGTCACAATTTCCAGCGCCGCCGCCAGCACGCGCATGTCGCGGGCCACAGGCTGCTGGCGGGCGATGACCGTCAGGGCGTCGTTTTCAATGGCAAAGCGTTTGTCGTTGACCCGTCTATCCCACTCAATCAGACGATGCGAGCCAGTGTGGTCGCGGCGGTGCAGCACCTGGACGGCGTCAATGAGCGCGCCTTCGACCATGCTGCCCAGGCTTAAGATGCTGTCCTGTATGCGTTGTAAATCTCG
>CAYQYJ010000698.1:0-1694 GCA_964421605.1 uncultured Ardenticatenaceae bacterium
TCAGAAACCGGGGTTATTGGGCGGCAGGGGCGGGTTGCCAACCCGCCCTACGGTATAGTGGAGACCATGATGAGCGTTACGCTGACTTTGAGTACCCAGGACAGCCAGATCAGCGCGCGGCACGAAGGGAACGTGCTGGCGACGACAGCAGTGGACAGCCTGCCCACCGTGGCCCAGGCGCAAGCCGACCTCAACGAAGCGGGGGCGCGGCTGCTGGCGGCGCTGGGCGGCGCGACGCTGCTGGCTTTGCTGCCGCCGGGCGGCGGCCGCCTCATCCTGGACATCCCCGCCGCCGACCCCGCCGACGCCGTCCCCTGGGAGTTTGCCCGCCTGCCCAACGGTCAATTCCTGGCTTGCCTCCATGATTGGCTGCGCCAGGTGGACGCCGCCGCGCCCCCCCTGGCAAACGCAGACGGCGGCTTGCAATTAGTCGCCCTGGGCGCGGACCCGCTGGTGGATGAATGGGGAAGGGCGCGCGAAGGCTACCGCTTGCAGCTAGACCGCGAAATGCGCCAGGTGCGCCTGGCGCTGCGGCAGAGCGGCAAACAGGTTGCCGGCTACCGCATCCCGCCCACTTTCGCCGCCCTGCGCCGCGCCCTCAGCCGCCCCCAGCCCACCTGGCTGCACCTTTCCTGCCACGGTCAGGTTATTTCCACCACGAATGGGCCCCTGGCGCGCCTGCTGCTGGAAGACGACAACGGCAAACTCCATTTCCTGACGGGAACCGACCTGGCGGCCCTGGCCCCCGGCCACGCCGTGCGCCTGGCGCTGTTGAGCGCCTGCGCTACGGCGGAGGGGCAGGCGAACCTGGCGCGCGCCCTGGCGCATAACGGACTGCCCGCCGCCATTGGCATGCAAGGGTTATTTTTGGACCCGTTGAGCGACGACCTGGCTGGGGCGCTGTACGAAACGCTGCTGCAAGGGCAGGACGTGGCCGCGGCGGTGCGCCAGGCGCGGCTGGCGCTGCTCAGCCACCCACAAATGGTGGGGCTGCCCGTGCTATACGTGCGGCGCGGCGCCGCCGCGCCCCTGCCCCTGCCGCCGGGGCGGGCGGATTTGCAGCGGCTGGACGTTTCCGCCAACCTGCGCCTGCCGCTGGAAGTGCAGGCGCCCCGCCCGCTGCTGGGGCGAAACCGCGAACTGCACGACCTGGCGCGGCTGCTGCACCCCGACGCGGGCGCGCCAGGTCAATCAGAAATTCGCGTAGTCACTATCACAGGCACAGGCGGCATGGGCAAAACAGCCCTGGCAGCAGGGTTTGTGGAACGGTTTGCCTGGCGCTGGCCCGATGGGGTGGTGGGCGTCAGCTTTGCCGCCGGCGACGTGGACGCCGCCCGCTTTCGCGGCGAACTACTGGAACGGCTTACCGGGGACGCCGCCGCCGACCTGCCGCCGGCCCGCCAGGAGGAGCGGCTTTTGCACGCACTCCGTGACTGGGACGGCTTGATCCTGGTGGACAACTACGAAAGCGTGCAGCAGGCGATGGAGGGGGCAGACGCAGCGGCGCAGGCAGAAGGGCAGGCGATCCACCGCGCTTTGCTGGCGCTGGCGCGCGCCGGGGCGGGGCTGCTGCTCACCAGCCGCCAGAACCCGGCCGGGCTGCCGGGGGAGCGGCTGTTCCCCGGCGGCGGGCGGGCGCTGTCCGGGCTGGCAGCAGCGGCGGCAGCGGAACTGTTTTTCCGCTACGCGCCCAC
>CAYQYJ010000699.1:0-1692 GCA_964421605.1 uncultured Ardenticatenaceae bacterium
GCGACCGAAAGTGAAATCACAGTGGAACCGGGTACCGATGTGTACTACTGCTACACAGTGACCAACACGGGCGACGTAACCCTGCCGTGGCATGACCTGATGGACAGCGAACTGGGCGACATCTTCACGGGCTTTGCCTATGATTTGATGCCTGGCGCGAGCGTCTCTACCGTGGATGCGGGCCTGGAAATCAGCGCCAACATCATGGTTACGACCACGAACACGGCTACCTGGACGGCTTATGTGGACGACATGATTACCGCGTCGGCGGAAGCTTCGGCGACCGTTAACGTGGCGGAAGTTGTGCCGCCTATGCCATCCATTACCCTGAGCAAGACGGTTGGTACAGAAGCAGGTGTCTGCGCCGATACCAGCATGCTGACCGTTCCGCTCAACACGATGGTGTACTACTGCATCACCGTCACCAACACGGGCAACGTAACGCTGCCGCTGCACGATGTGTCTGATCCAACTCTGGGCGTTGACCTGACGGGCGTCGCCTATGACTTGGAGCCGGGCGCCAGCGCCAGCACGGTTGACCTGGGTCTGGAACTGTCGGCGATGGCTATGGAAGACACCACCAACGTGGCTACCTGGACGGCTTACGTGGATGACTCGATCACGGCGACGGCTTCGGCCACAGCCATGGTGATGATTGAGGAACCCACGGATGTCTCCTTGAGCGGCTTCGGCGGCGATGCCGGCACGACTTCGTTCCTGCCGCTGCTGTTGGCTGCGCTCTTGGGCCTGGGCTTCAGCGCTTACCTGGTAGTACGTCGTCGTCAACAAATCTAATCGTCAGAACAGGTTGATGGTCTAGCGCCATTAACCTGATGTGGAAAGCGGTGGGCTTCTCTGGAGGCCCACCGCTTTTTTGTTGTGACAAGTCAGCGGGGGCGTGTTAAGATAGCGGCTCATGTGGCGACCTGATCTGCTTTCTTTTTTGCTAGGGATAGGACTGGGCCTGTTATCAGGCGCGGTCTTCTTTTTCTGGCTATGGCCCCGATTAGAGCAGGAGGGAGCGCTGTTGTGGGCGCGCTGGCGGCGTACTTACGAGTGGGTGCAGTCGAATGCCGAGGGGCGGTATCGCACTGAGTTAGCCCAACGATTGGCGCAGCATCATGAATTGGCGCAGGTGGGCGACCTGGCGCAGCTATTTACGCCGCCCAGGTTGTCAGTTCCCGCGCTAGAAGTGGAGCCAGAGGCAGCCGCGACCGCAGAGTGGGGACCACGCCAGCTTTATTGGTTGTGGCCCGAACTGGCGGAGCGTTCCGCGGCGCCGCTTCCTGCTGTTTTGTCTTTATCCCAATTGTGGCGGGACGGGCGGCGGGTGCTGTTGTCGGGAACAGCGGGCGCTGGCAAAAGCACGTTACTGGCTTACACCGGGTATGTTTGCGCCAGGGGAGATGCGGCTGAACTGGTCCCGTATTTCCCTATCTGGATGCACACCGTCGACCTGGCGCACCTCGGATGGCCGGAAGGAGCGACGGGTTTGCTGGCGGCGCTGCCCTGGAGTTCAGGCTGGGGGGGGAACGCTTTGGGGGACGTTCTGGCGCAAAAGCTGGCGGCGGGACGGGCATTGCTGCTGTTGGATGGGGCTGATGAAATGCCGGCATCTACCTACCCCCAACTGGCAAACTGGTTACAAGCGCTGCTGCGCCAGTTCCCCGACACGCGGGTGATAGCGGCTGC
>CAYQYJ010000700.1:0-1691 GCA_964421605.1 uncultured Ardenticatenaceae bacterium
CGCCACAACAGCACGTCGCTGTCTGCCGGCAAATCCGTAAAATAACCATCCACGTTCGAGTTGAGGATGGCGTCGCTGAAGCCGGAAAGCACCTGGTCGTAGTTCTGAATATAGAGCGAGGAAAGGCTGCACGAATTATCTTGCGACCAGCCATACCCATCTAATCCGCCGCCGGGCAGCACCGAGTAATCGCTGCCCCGCTGCTGGTCAAAAACCAGGATGGTGCCGCCGCGGCTGGCATACTCTTCCAATCGCGCGCGGAAAAATTCCGAATTCTCCAGGCCGTAGAGACCGCCCGAAGGGATGACCAGAACTGGATACTCCGTCACAATGTCGGGTGAGAAGTCGGTGTCTACCAGCGTGTTTGGCTCTTGCAGGGCGTTGATAAAGCCAGACGCATCCGGCGCAAAACCATTCAGAAGTACCGCCACGCGCGTGGGTTCTTCGTTCAGAGGCACAGGCGCCAAAATTTGCGGGCTGGCGGCGGAATGGTTGTCGTCGGAATGGTCGCAGCCGGGCCCATCAATGACGCTGACGCTGACATTAACGGCGTCTTTGACGTCCGTGACGATGCCTGAAGCGGCGACTACCTTGACTGTACCGCCCGTCGTGCCCGAAATGCGCAGCGTCACCGTGCCGCTGGCCCCATTGTTGATGGTGATGCTGTTCTGGCTGAGGCTGGCGGAGACGCCGCCGGGCTGCAAGGTGAGCTGGTAGGTGTCGTTGGTGCGCCCTTCAATATTATTGTTGCGATTGTTAATCGTCAGGGTAACTGTCTTTTGCTCTGGGCGACAGCGGTCAATGGTGACCGAAGTGGGCGACGCCGTCATTTCTGGCCCAATGACCATTTCCCGATTGGCATTATGCCCGTTGTAGTCGTGGGAGACCATGCGGATCGTCTGCGGGCCCGCGTCTTCAGCCAGCGCGCCCGTGTTCCACTCTGCATAGAGCAGATAGGGCGGGTTCGCCCCGCGCGCGGCTGTCTGGTAGCCGTAGAAATCCGTCTCGTTGTCAGCGTTGGTGAAAGAGTCAAACTGGATGTTGCGCACTTCCGTGCCGTTGACCGAAAACTGCACGCGATAGGGCGCCAGGCGGTTGCCGCCTTCCTGGTCGCGGGTTTCGGCAATGATGTAGGTCGTGCCGGCAATCCCCGTAGCATTGGCGCTTAATAGACGATCGGAGCGCAGGTAAGAATGGGGCACAACGGGCGTAGCTGCGTCATTCCAGGTGACGTAATCTAACGGGTTGTAATACGTGGCGTTATCGCGCGCCAGCACGTCAAAGTGCAAATGGCATTGCGACGTGGCTACCGTGCCCATCACACCCAGGGTGAACCCCTGGTTCACAAAGGTGCCGCGTGGCAGCGTGGTGCGGCTGCCCATATGCAAGTAGCTGCTCTTCAAATCCTGATGGTCTAGCGTGATAGCGCTGCCGCTGCCCACCGGCGCCGATATCTGCCCGCTGCGGGCAGCGCGCACATCGTCACCGCACCCATCCGCGCCGCTGAGGTCAATGCCGCCGTGCAACTGCGTGCCCAGATACCCGTGGTGATAATACCCCTCGGCGAAGGTACCCGAAACGCGAATGCCGGCATTATCCAGGGGCCAATGCCAGGCGTTGCCGTCAGCAGACCAGACGTTGGCGATGGTAAAAGCAACGGGCGTGCTCCAGTTGCCAGGGGCATCCGCCAC
>CAYQYJ010000701.1:0-1683 GCA_964421605.1 uncultured Ardenticatenaceae bacterium
AAAATGGGTGTCAGCCCCGCCGTAGGCGGGGCTGACACCCACCACGATTAAGTGCCGCGCTACCCGGCGAGAAATCCCACTCAAATCCATCGTTTAATATTTCACGGGACACTAGCCAAAGATGCGGCGGTGATGTTTGTAGATGCGGCGAAAAGCGGCGTATCGGGCATCATAAAGGGCGCGGTGGCCGGGGTCAGGGGTGTACGTATGAGCAATCTCTATTTGTGCCGCCGCCTGCTCAAAAGTCACCAATCCCAGAGCCACGGCCGCCAGAATGCCCGCGCCGCGCGCGTTGGCTTCCACCGGGTCTTTAATTTGCACAATGGGCCTGTTCAGCACATCCGCCTGAATCTGGCACCAAACGGCTGATTTAGCTCCCCCGCCAATCAGGTGGACGGCTGCAAAACGACGGCGCACAAACTTCTCCACGTACCCCAACAGCCAGCGGGAGTTGTAAGCTACCCCTTCCATCACCGCCCGGATTAGATGCCCGCGATGGTGCTGCAGCGACAGATTATGGAAACCGCCGCGCACGGCGTGGTCATCTACAGGCGTGCGTTCCCCGTTGAGCCAGGGGGTATAAATGACGCCTTCGCTGCCGGGCGGAACGCGGGCGGCAATCGTATCAAACGCTTCATAGCTGCCGCGCTCGCCTGTTGCTGGCGACAATTCGTCGTCATAGAATAAGAGATTGTTTCTGAGATGGGCCAGACAGGCGCCGGCTGTTTCTTGTTCATTGATCACCATGTAACGCCCAGGGATGGCAGAAGGCAGCGAGGCAATATTGTGCAGCAGATCAGTTTTTTTGAACGGTACATGGCAAGCCAGCCAGGAGGAAGTGCCAATATATAAATGCGCGGCATAGTCGCTGACGGCGCCAGAGCCGATGGCAGCGGAATGCACGTCTGGCGTCCCCATAATAACAGGCAGGTCAGGCGGCGCGCCCAAAGCGGCGGCGGCTTCAGGCAGAACAGGTCCCAACACGGCAACGGCTGGCTGCAAATCGGGCAGCTTATCTCGCTCCAACTGTCCCAATTGCAGCAGACGGTCATCGTAAGCCACCGCGTTAATGTGACGGTTGTCAGTGACCCAATGCAGCGTAATGGATTCATAGGAAGCCGCGAACAGGCCCGTGAGGCGCAGATTGAGGTAATCTTTTGGTTCCAGGAATTTATAGGTAGCCGCGTAGATGTCTGGGCGCTCATGCTTGATGTACAAAATGTGGGCAATGGGATCTTTGCCCGAATGGCCCGGAATGCCCCCCGTCAGACGAATCCAGGTGCGCAGCTTATCCAGACCAAAACCGGCTATTTTGAGCGGGCCGCCTGTCACCTGGCGCACGTAAGGCGCGCCGCGGTTGTCCATCCAGATAATGGCGTTCATCAGGTGGCGGCCCTGGCGGTCTACAGGCACGGTGCCCGACCATTGGCTGGTGCAGCAGATGGCTGCCAGGCGGCGGCGTTCCTGGGGATGCCGCGCCAGCAGTTGTTGGCTGGCGGCGGTGATGGCCTGCCACCACTCATCGGGGTCTTGTTCCGCGCCATCGTGCCCATAAAGGATGAGGCGCGTTTCGCCAATGGCGCAATCCAGCACGCGCCCGTAAGGAGTGACCAGAGCCACTTTGGGGCCAGATGTGCCCAGATCAATCGCTAAAATAAGGGGGGCTTTTTCTTGCTGCATATG
>CAYQYJ010000702.1:0-1681 GCA_964421605.1 uncultured Ardenticatenaceae bacterium
GCAGGATCTAATGCTGGACTGCAACCCCAACTAAGTAATCGTCCAGAAATAAGTTTACCAGAAGTTCAACTTCTTTGGAGAAGTTCAACTTCTTTGGAGAAGTTGAACTTCTAAAACGGGAAGTTGTTTTTAGGCAATCCCGTAGACTTTTACCTCCCCCCAGGAAGCGACAGGTTGACTGCGTTATTATGGTAACTACCAGGCCCCTTTGGAATTTCACTGAAAAGATGCGACGATTGCCAAGAAAAACCAGGGTATCTTGGTGTTCTTTGCGCCTTTGCGGTAAGTAAATACGTTATATGCCTGAACCCGTGTTGATCTCCGAATCGGCTTTGACCGCGCTGCATGAAGCGGTGTTGGCAATTGCCGGCAACGCCTCCTCTCTCTCCGACGTCCTCTCCCAAATTGTAGTTTCAGCGCGCCAGCTCAGCGGCGCGCGGTATGCCGCGTTGGGCGTGCCTGGCGAGAACAACGAACTGGCAGCTTTTGTGCATAGCGGTATGTCTGCCGCGGAAGTGGCCCTGATGCCGCACCAGCCACAAGGGAAAGGATTGCTAGGCGCGCTGTTGCATGAACATCGTTCTATCCGCATTCCGCGCATCAACGACGATCCCCGCTCGGTGGGGTTTCCGCCAGGGCACCCCCCCATGCAAAGCTTTTTGGGCGTGCCTGTGCAGGCAAACGACCAGATATTGGGCAACCTGTATCTGACCGAAAAGCAGGGCGCGGACGCTTTCACGGCGGCGGATGAGGCGTTAATAGAACTGCTGGCGGCGCACGCCGCCATTGCCATTCAAAAGGCGCGCCTGTGGGAGAAAAACCAGGAACGCAGCCAACAACTGGAGCTGCGCGACCGGCAAATGGCTGCTTTGCGCGAGGCGACGCTGGCTATTGCCAGCGAGCTGTCCCTGGAAAAGGTGCTGCAAAGCATTGTCAATTCCATGCGCGAATTGGTGGGGGCGGAGTACGCCGCCCTGGGCGTGCCCAACGCCGATGGCAACCTGGATGCGTTTGTGTACAGCGGCATGGCGGCGCAAGAAGTCGCCCTCATCCCCCATCTGCCGCACGGGCGGGGGCTGTTGGGAGCCATTATCAGGGAGCGGCGCCCCATTCGTATCCCCCGTATTGAAGAGGACCCCCGTTCGGCAGGCTTCCCCCCCGGCCATCCGTCCATGCACAGCTTCCTGGGCGTGCCCATTCTGGCTGGCAGCAAGATTCTGGGGAACCTGTATCTGACGAATAAGCGCGAGGCGGATGCTTTTTCCGCGATGGATCAGGAAATTGTGACCATGCTGGCGGCGCACGCCGCCGTCGCCATTCAAAACGCGCGCCTGTACGAACAGGTGGGGCGGCTGGCTATCGTGGAGGAGCGGTCGCGCATTGGCATGGATTTGCACGACGGCGTGATTCAGTCCATTTACGCTGTCGGGTTGACGCTGGAGTCGGCGCGGTTGTCGCTGCTGGATGATCCGCAGGACGCAATGGTCTTGATTGACGGGGCGATTGAGGGGTTAAACGACGCCATTCGGGACATTCGCAATTTCATTCTGGATTTGCGCCCACGTCGTTTTGAAGGGGACCTGGCGCAGGGATTGGGGCGGCTGGCGCGGGAATTCCAGGCGAATACGATGGTGCCGGTGACGTTGGAAGTGCCGGCAAAAGCCGTCGCCAACCTGCCCCC
>CAYQYJ010000703.1:0-1677 GCA_964421605.1 uncultured Ardenticatenaceae bacterium
GTACAGTAAAGCGGTCATCGGGCGTCAGATCAAACAGCATCCCTTGATGCGGGGTAATGTTGACGGTGTGATAGGCCGTAGCCGTCAGTTCGGGACGGGAATAGGATTGGGCCGTGACCACAAACGTATAGCTGCCCACCTGCGCCACGTTGGCCCCAGGCTGCACGGTCACCAGACCGCTACCGTCCACATCCACCTGCCAGCCCAGCGGGCCTGCTACTTGTAAGTAGTAAGTATCGGCAACGTTGGAAAGGACATCCACCTGGAATTGGGCGCTTTGGAACGGGATAATGCTGCTGGTAGCTGGCGTCTGGTTAAGCTGAATGACCTGGGCCACAGCGCCGCTCAACTGCAAACGATCAGTAGTTGTGGTTTGTTCAGTCACCGTGATAGTGCCGCTAAAGCCAGCCACCCCTAAGCCAGCGGCGACGTCCAGCGGCTGCGCCCCCAGGGAGGCGCTGCCTGTGCCTGGGCCCAGGTGTACGCTGGCCTGGTCGAGGCTGCTTTGCCATTCGTTGATAAAAGCGGGCAGCAGATTCGGCCCGCTGCCCCAGACCTGCACGGGGCTGTTGAACTCAATGAGGTAGCTGCCGTAGCCATAGAAGACGCCATCAATAGACAGCACCGAAGGCGCGAAGGCGGCCGCATCAAAGGCAGTAGCCGTGACATCCAGCGTGTAGCCAGCCCAATCCGCCGCCAGACCCAATCCAGGCAGCGCCGGGGCGTAACTGCCGGCATTTGCCCACCCCGTCACCGCGAAATCCACACCCGAACCAGCAAAAGAAATGCGGTCCGCTGCATCGCCCAACGACCAGGCGTTCACCTGCCCGCTGCCGATCAATTCGCCGCCAGGCAGGCGCACCGTGGCTGCCGCCGCCGAAAGCGTGTCATAAGCCACGCCCGTTTCTGCCGTTCCCTGCCAGTTAGACGTGATATAGCCAGCCAAAGCCGCAAAATCGGTGGTTACGTCGGCGCTGAACAGTGCGTTTGCAAAGGCAGGCGTCCCTTGATAAATGGCGACATCCGTATCGGCTGCCGCTGGCGCGTCCTGATCCGCGCCCAGTTGAATGTCTGGCACGGGCAGGACAATAGGAGTAAGCGTAGGTGTGGGCGTAGACGTGATTTGCAACAAGGCAGGTTTGCCGCGCAATCGCTCAGATTTAGACGTGAATCCGGCATCATCTACTGTTAGCCCATCATCCGCCGCCGCCAACGGCAAGGCAGGCGTAGCTGCCGCCATCAACGGCCAGAGATTATTGTCAGGAGCAAAAGCGCCGCCGCCAACGGGCGTCAGCGGAATGGTGATTTGCTGCCCGGCATAGATTTCGTTGGGGTTACAAATAGAGAAGTTCCCCGTAGCCCCACTGCACGGGTTCGCCAGTTGAATAGCTCCCACCGACGTGGACAACCCCTGGGCGGCAAAGTTGGCGTTGTACTGCTGCGCAATGCCAAATAACGTCTCGCCGGAGGCCACAATGTGGGTCACCGTCGTGGGCGTGGGCGATGGCGAAGGGGAGGGGGAAGGGCTGGGCGATGGCGTCGGCGATGGCGTTGGCGGCGTGGGCGATGGGCTGGGCGATGGCGTCGGCGACGGGCTGGGTGATGGACTGGGCGACGGCGTCGGCGACGGCGGTGGGGTCGGCGAAGGCGGTGGATCGCCCGGCAGCAACTGCTCAA
>CAYQYJ010000704.1:0-1667 GCA_964421605.1 uncultured Ardenticatenaceae bacterium
GTGCGCCAGAATACGGTGCAGGGCTTCCAGGGCGGCGGCGGGTTCCATGCCGGCAACCATATCGACAGCGGGCGTTGGTAAATGCTGCGCCAGGGTCTGCCATTGGTCGGGAGTGGCGCGCTTCAAAGAGAAACCCTCTACCACTACCAGTTCACAGCCAGATTCATCTAGCAGCGCCAGGTCTACTGTAATCGTCTCGGCTTCTGCCGGCAGCGATGAAGCAAAACGGGCATGGCTGAACAGTCTTGCCGGCAGCGGCGCTTTGACCGCCACCTGGCGGTAGGACAGGGGCAGATAACTACCCTGCGCTACATATTGCCCGGCAAAGCTGGTAGCCGCATCCAGCAATGCGGGATGCAACAAGTAATCGTGCAAATCCGCCACATAAGCAGCATCCAGAGAAATCGCCGCCACGGCTTCTCCCTGGCCCACGTGCAGCGTTTGCAGACAGCGCCAGCGGGGACCAAGTTGAATCTGGGCGCGCTGTAAATCCTCAGGCCTGACCCAAACCTCCTGCGGACAGCGGGCAATCAGGCCGGGGACGTCGCGTTGGGGCGCTGCCGCGGGCGTCAGGGGCGATACGCTCCCCTGGGCGTGTGTCAGCCAGCCCTGCGCGCCCTGGCTTTGCACCTCAAACTGGTAGCCGGCGCGGTAGCCGGCTGCGCCCGGTTCTTCCCTTGTCAGCACAACTCGTATTTCTCGCTCTTCTGTTGTCGCCATGACCAGCGGCGTGAGGAAGTAAACGTCGCGGAATTGAAGTTGTGTCTGTGCCGTATGGTGGGCAAAAGCAGCGCGTACCATTTCCAGGTAGACGGTTCCCGCCAGCGAAGGCTGAGACAAAATGCGGTGTTCAGATAGCGCCCAATGGCGGTCAGGGTGCAGCCAGGCGCGGTAAACAACGCGAGTGTCTGTCGCTTCAACCTGTTCATCCAACAACGGATGAGGTATCTGGTGCGCATGGCGTTTCGCGCCAGACGCGGCCATCCCCACGCCGCGCCACGTATCCCAATTGACGGACAGGGTGAGTAAACCGCGGCGGTTGGTGCGGGCGCTGGCAAAGGTGTCTAGGAAGGCATTGGCCGCCGTATACGCGGCGCGTCCCGCCCCGCCAGTGACGGCTGCCAGGGAAGAAAACAAAAACAGGAAGTCAATAGGGACATCCGCCAGAGCCTGGGCCAGGATCAAAGTTCCCGTAACTTTGGGTGCCAGGATGGCAGCGGCTGCCTCGGCAGTTAATCCTTGTATCAGACTACCGCCGGAAATGCCGGCAGCATGAAACACGCCATTCAACCCACCAAAATGCGCCTGAGCCAAAGACAGGGCGCGCTCAATCTGGGTCAAATCGGTTACGTCCGCCTGCACCACCAGCAGTTCTGTCCCCTGCTCCCGCAGCGCTTGCAGTCGCCGTATAACGTCTGCCTGTGGATTGTCAATCGTTACTGCCGGCCAATCTGCGGGTGGCGGGAAGGAAGAACGGGTAAGCAGCAGCAGTTTTGCCTGCGCCGTTTTCGCCAGGTACTCAGCGATGTGCAAGCCAACGCCCCCCAGCCCCCCTGTGATCAGATAGACGCCGCCGGGTTTCAACAATGCCGGCAGCCGCGAACTGACAGGCGGCAGCGATACAGGTTCATAGGCAGGAATCCAGCGATCATGCCCGCGATGCGCCA
>CAYQYJ010000705.1:0-1661 GCA_964421605.1 uncultured Ardenticatenaceae bacterium
GAACGCGACGAAACGGGGCGCATTCCGCACCACCCGTATACCAAGTGGGTAGGGGGGCATTGGGTGTTGGCTGACCTGGCTGACATCGGTTACCCGCCAGGGGATGCGGCCTTAATCCCCTTGCGTGAACAGGTCTATGACTGGCTTTTGGGCGACACGCACCAGAAAAGCATCAAAACCATTAACGGTCGGGTGCGCCGCTGCGCTTCGCAAGAAGGGAACGCCCTCTACTACCTGTTAACGCTGGGACTGGCGGACAGCCGCGCCGATGAGTTGGCTGCCCGCCTGATTCGCTGGCAGTGGCCCGATGGCGGCTGGAACTGCGACAAGAATCCGGCTGCCCGCCATTCCTCCTTTATGGAAAGCCTGATCCCTCTGCGCGGTCTGGCGCTGCACGCCCGCATCACGGGCAGCCCGCAGTCGCAGGCGGCTGCCGAATGCGCCGCCCAAATCTTCCTCAAGCGCCGCCTGTTCCGTCGCCAGACCGACGGCGCCATCATAGCTGAGGATTTTGTCACCCTGCACTATCCTTGCTACTGGCATTATGACATCCTGTTTGGCCTCAAAGTGATGGCTGAAGCCGGCTTCATTCAGGACGAACGCTGTCGTGAGGCGTTGGACATGCTGGAAGCAAAGCGGCTGCCGGACGGCGGCTTCCCCGCCGAAAAAGTATATTATCGGGTAACCGATAAGGAGATAAGCGGGCGTGCGCGCGTCAGTTGGGGCGGCGTCAGCAAGGCGCATATGAACGAGTTCGTCACCGCAGACGCCCTTTACGTGCTGCAAGCCGCCGGACGCCTGCCCGTGTTGTCTAGCAGCCTGTCGGAGAACTGAAAAATGGGACGTTGATGACGCAGGAAGACTGCATGACGCAAAAAGCCGCAGATAAGAGCTGATTTAGTCCTAAGGAATCCGTGTAATCTGCGCTTTATCAGCGTCATCAGCGCCCCCTCCTAAACCGCACCAGAAATTCGTGTAGCCAATCAATCGGACGCCAGCCTGATACTCTCTATCTTCCAATAGCCGCCCTGCTGCGCCAGGTCAATACGCAGCGACTGGCTGGCGTCGGTGAACGTCTGTCGCAAAAGAACGGCGCTGCCACTGTTTTCCACGGGAGCCGCGCTAAAACCCAGTGGCAGGCTGGCGGACAACAGGAAGGGATCGTCGCCCGTGCTGCCGGCAGCCACCGCCGCGTCCACCTGTTCGATCAACGCCTCTGACAGAAAACCGCTGGCGCGGTACTCCCCATCAGCCAGAGCCGCGCCGTCCGTTTGCTGCAGGCGGCTGAGATACCAGAGATAGAAAGCGTTGACTGTGCCCTCCGGCGTGCCCGTGCAGGCAATGTCGCTGATTTGCCACACATTCCCCGTTTGCTGCAAATAGAGGATGAAGGCGTGTTCTGGCAGGTTCGTGCGTATCAGGATCATGGGCTTACCGTTATTACTAAACTGCCCATCCTGATAAAAATTATCCGGCGGCGTCCCGCCCGCGCACCACAACGGGTCCAACCCCACAAACCCCTCTTCGTCAAACTTCAGCACAAGCTCCACAATTCGCTGCATTAGCTGCGGCGTCAGATAACCGCTGCGGACCACGTCCCCATTAGCCAGGGGATTATCCCGGTTGCCCGCCAGCGTCTCCTGGATGGCGTCCAGATACCA
>CAYQYJ010000706.1:0-1661 GCA_964421605.1 uncultured Ardenticatenaceae bacterium
GCCACCAGCGTGGCCGGGATTTCGCGGGTCGTGGACCAGCGCAGGCTGCGGTCGCTGTAATCCCGCTGGTCGGCAATGACGCCTTCTGCCGGCATTCCCAACACCCGGCAGGTAAACAAAGCCCGCGGCAAATGGAACGCCTGCGTCACCAACAGCGCCGACTCCACCTGGAAAACCGTCCGCGCGCGATAGCAGGTATCATAAGTGCGCCGCCCGCCGTAATCCGGTTGGATGTCGGCTGCCGGCACGCCGCGAGCGATGGCGTAAGCCATCATCCCTTGCGGTTCATTATATTCCAGTTGGCTGTTGTCGCCGCTGACCAGGATTTTTTGCACAATGCCGGCATGATACAACTGCACCGCCGTCTCCACCCGATCCCGCAGCATGGCGCTCAAACGGCCATTAGGGTAAACGCGCGCCCCAAACACCACCGCCACCCGCTGCGGCGGCGCCGTTTCCACCGTATGAAGCTGGTTGCCATACCACCCCTGCACCAACCCCCACCACACAAACGGAAACGCCACGGCGACGGCCCCCAACCAGAGAACGCGTTTCGACCATTGCCGCTGCCCTCTCATGCGCTTACCATTCCCCCTTCTCGCGCCGCTGCGCGCCCACCAACAGCAGTTCCAGCCGCTCCTCCACCTGTTCCAACCACTCCCGCAGCTTCTCATCCACCTCCGGCTCATATTGAAAGACAAAACTAAGCAAATCTAACTGGCGCGCCATCATGGCGCTGTCAATCTGCCCCGGGTACGCTTCGGGCAGCGGGCGCACTGCGGCATACCCCTGCAAAAAACAGCGGCGCAAAGCCACATAATCCGGGTCGTCTAGCAAATAAAAGAGGGCAATGCCCACATCTTGCACCGGATACCCCCAGCGACTGTCGTCAAAATCCAACACGCCCAACCGCCCCCGCTGCTGCACCACGTTGCCCGTGTGCATATCCAGATGCAAAAAACGCAGCCCGTCTGCGTCCGCATACAGTTCATCCATCAACCGCTGCCCCCGCGCCGCCGCCTGCTGCACAAGCTGGCGCAGCCGCGGCGCGAACACGCCCGTATCCTCCACCACTCCCGCGGGCGCGCCAAACGGCCACACCTGATCCAGCCGCGTGCGGCAAAAATCGGGCGGCGGGCAGTAACTGTCGGCGTGATTATGTAAGTGAGCCATCAACGCCCCCAATTTATGCAGGGTCAGGCGGGACAACTGGTGACCAATGATCCGCCCATCCAGCCAGGCAAACATGGCGCAATGGCGCGGCTCCAACATATCTGGCGGATCCAACGTCACCACCCATTCGCCCGCAGCCGTAGGCAGCGGCGTGGGCACGAGCAAATCCGTCTCCTGCCGCAGCGCCGCCAGCCAGGCCATCTCCGAGCGAATTTCGATCTCGGTGCGCGTCCCTGGCTTGTTAATGCGCAGCGCATAGCGCTGCCCATCCCGCGTATCCACCCGAAAAATGGCGTTGTAATCGTTGGACAGCAGGCGCACGTCCACCACATCCAGCGCATAAACGGCTAACGCCGTCCACGCCAACTGGTGCAGACGGCGGATTTTGCCCTGGTGAGACAGTTCGTAGAAGTACCGCATGACACACAAGAGAGTACAAAAATCTTTTTGGACATTAAGAAAATAATCGGGTAATCCCTCCTCCCTCG
>CAYQYJ010000707.1:0-1661 GCA_964421605.1 uncultured Ardenticatenaceae bacterium
GTTACTTGCCCCGCCAGTTATCGTCAATAGGCGTTAAGCGGGACGTCAGGAAGTCATCGGTAATGCGTCGCCTGGCCTGGATGGCGCGTCGTTTGGGCCACATTTTGGGCAAGTCGAAAATGCCGGCAATCTGCCCCCGCAATCGCGCTCGCGCCGCCGCGCCGCGCCAATGGCGCAGCGCTTCGCGGGTGATAGTTAGCTGAGCGCGCAGCACGAACCGCCAGTTGCGCCGCAGCAGGCTGTCGGGGTAGTTTTTCCAGATTAAGTACAGAAAATTGCGCCCGTCATAGTAGCTGCCGGTGACGCTGCCGCCGGTCGCTTTCAGTTTGTGATAGACAACGGCGGTGGGCACGTATAGGACGCGCCAGCCAGCCAACTGCGCCCGCCAACCCAGGTCTACGTCTTCACAGGAAAAGAAGAAGTCGTCGTCCAGCAAGCCGACTTCATCCAGCAAGACGCGGCGGTAGGCGGCGGCGCCGCCGCAGGCGCTAAACACTTCTTCCTCGCGGTCATACTGCCCCACATCTTGCTGCCAGACGCCGCGATTGCCAGGGATGCCATCCAGGCGGTAGAAGTCGCCCGCGGCGTGGAAATGGTCGCGGCGGTCAAAGAGGAGCATTTTGCTGGCGATGCTGCCCACGTCAGGGCGGCGGTGGAAGGCGTCCAGAATGGCAGCCAGCCAATGGGGGTCGGTTTCGGTGTCGTTGTTAAGGAGGAGGATAATGGGGCTGCGGGCGGCGAGAATGCCGGCATTACACGCCCCCGTAAACCCCCGATTCTGCCCCAACGCCAACAGCCGCACTTCTGGGAACTGTGCCTGCACGTAGGCTTGCGAACCATCGGTGGAGCCATTGTCCACCAGAATAACCTCGAAATCGGTAAAACTCTGGCGGCGCAAGCTTCCCAGGCAATCGTCCAGATGATGTTTCCCGTTCCAGTGAGGGATGATGATGGAAGCGGCGGGCATAAGGGGGATCAATGGGCAGACTGCGCCAGATAGTCAGCCAGCGCCTCCTGCCAGGGGCGGAGGGTGAGGCCCAGGGCGGCGGCGGCGTTATTATGCAGCGCGCCAAAACGGGGCGGGGTGGAAGCGCGCGGGAACTGGCTGCTCAAAATCGGCGCGTTGCGTGCCTCCGTCAGACCCGCCTGACGCAAAATCTCGGCGGCAAAAGCCCAGCGGGAGCAGGCGCCCTGATTAACGAGATGGTAGACGCCGTACTGTTCGCTGCCAATAAGTTGGGCAATCGCCGCCGCCAGGTCAGCGGCGTAGGTAGGGTTGCCAATTTCATCCGTGACCACCTGTACCTGCCCGGTGCGGCGGGCGCGATCCAGGATGGCGTGAATAAAGTTGCGTCCGCCAGCGGCAAATACCCAGGCGGTGCGCACTACGTAGCAGCGGGGGAGCAAAGCGCGCACGTAAAATTCGCCCGCGGCTTTAGAGCGGCCATAAGCGTTAATGGGGCGCGGCGGGTCCCATTCATCGTAGCCGGCGGGATTATCGCCGCTGAACACTTCGTTGGTGCTGACGTAGAGCAAGGCGGCGTCCACGGCGCGGCAAGCCAGGGCCACGTTTTGCGCGCCCAACCCGTTCACCTGGTAAGCGAACGCCGGCTGGCGGGCGCAGTCGTCCACGTTGGTGTGGGCGGCGCTGTGAATGACCA
>CAYQYJ010000708.1:0-1659 GCA_964421605.1 uncultured Ardenticatenaceae bacterium
CCCCTACCCACTTGGTATACGGGTGGTGCGGAATGCGCCCCGTTTCGTCGCGTTCCGCCAACAACTGCTGCACGCGGGAAGAGGTTTGGATTTGGGAGCGGAGATGCCGGCATTCCGCCGTCTCCTCCCCCTGCCCTTTACACAGCAGCTTAAACCGTACAGACAGTTCATCTGAATAGCACAGCCGGTTCATCACGGCGTCCATGGTTACCTCCCAAATTCACGCAGCCATCTACACACAGAGACACTGCTATAGGGGCATATGCGCCCCCCTACCTCATACCGCCTACCTGATGGCGACGGGCAGATAGATAAGCCTTGCGCCGCCGGCCATTTCGTACCAGTAGCCGAGCGTGCCGGCATAGTGGGCGCTGCCAGCGCCGCCAATGACGGATTGGCCTATGGTGACGTTCACAGCGTGCTGAGCCGAAGCGGCCTGACCGCCGCCGCCACTAAGAAGCGCCATCCAGTCCAGGGCATAGTTGGGCGAAGACATAGCCTGCGTGCTAACGACCACCACCAGGCAGACAATCAAGGCCAGGAGTAAGACCATTCGTACCCGTTGCATGATCCACCTCCTTTTTAGCCGTCGTATTCCAACGTCAGGCGGACGCCGCCAATCTCGACCCAGGTGGACGCGCCGCTAAACGCCATCTCCAACGTCAGATACAGAACGCCGGAGTCAGGTGTGAGTACGTTGTTGGCGGTCAAATCATACGATTGCATGCAACCGGTGGGGTTGTTGCCCACGTCGCATACGTGGTCGGCGGTGTCGTGCAGGATGGTGAGATAACAAGAGGACGTGGCGCATACGCCCGTTTGCCGGCGCAGCAGCACCGCTGCCAGGGCGTCAAAATCAGTCGCGCCCACCCAGTATATCCTCATGCCCGTCACGCGCACGTTTTGACCATAGAGCGTGCCGGGGATGGTTATGGGCAGCATCACGTTTTTGTTGCCGGCAGTGGCGCCACGGGTAATTTTAGCGCCGCCTACGGTGTCCATGTCAATGATGGTGCTGTCGGACTGGCGGTAAGGGCGCACGCCGCTGCCGCTAATCCAGAGATAGGTCGGGGCGGCGCTTTGCACAATGCCGCTGCCGCCGACCTTCAGCGCGGGGCCCGTAGCGCTGGCAGCAAACAAACCCACGCCGCTGCCGCTGTTTTCCACGTGCAAAATCGAACTGTCACCGCTGAGGGCGTATTTGACGAGGGCCCCCGGTCGCAGGCTCCAGGCGTAGGGCACGTTATCCACATACTGGCGCGGCGTCATTTCCCCGTCATCTTCAACCTCAACGCTAAAGTAAAGCTGCCGGCCATCAATGGGACAGGAAGAGGCAGCCATGTACTTGCTGAACAACCCATTTTCCACAGTAACGCTTCGGGTATCCGCGCACAGGGCTGCGCCCCCGGTAGCCACATCATAGAGACGAAAAGTGAGCGAATAGGTCCCGTTCAGCGGATTACCGCTGGCATCCGTCAGTCGCCCTTGAATAGGGATGTAGCTGCTGCGGGCATCGGGGGAATCGGGCAGTTCCTGGCGCGGCGGCGCAGGTTCGCTTGCCAGGGATTGGCTTAGAACCAGACTGCCAGGCAGCGCCGCCAACACAAACAGAAAAACGATCAGCGCCACAAAGCTGAAAGGTGGCTTGCGTTTCATTGT
>CAYQYJ010000709.1:0-1659 GCA_964421605.1 uncultured Ardenticatenaceae bacterium
ACCATTTTCAGCAAAATCGTGCAAGGAGAAATCCCGGCAGACATCGTCTACCAGGATGAATGGGTGACAGCTTTTCGGGACATTCACCCGCAAGCGCCCGTACACATTTTGATCGTGCCCAACAAAGAAATTCCCACCGTCAACGACCTGACGGAAGAAGACGTGATGACGGCGGGGCGGCTGTTGTGGGTAGCCAGACTGCTGGCGGAACAGGAAGGCATCGCCGCCGACGGCTACCGCCTGATGATCAACTGTAATCGGCACGGTGGGCAAGAAGTATTTCATCTACACCTGCACTTGTTGGGCGGACGTCCGTTGGGCCCGATGCTGGCGCGGTAAGGGTATGCCGGCACGCCCCCCCGCCAGGCCAGCCATTCACCGCCGCCAGTCACGTCCGCGCCGGTGGCTGCTGCTGTGGGCAGCGCTGCCCCTGCTGGCTTGCGCCTTTGCCTCGGCGGCGCCCACGCCTGTGGCTGCGCCGCCGCCCACGCCGACCACCGTTGCCGCGCCATTTGCCGGCATCCCCCAACCCACCCCGGCAGCCATCCCGTACACCCTGCCCCACTTTGCCGATTATCGCCTACCCCCTGTGAGCCGGCGGCAAACGCCCGCCGATTACCCATTGACCTTTGCAAGTCTGGCGAATCCGGCGCTGCTGTCCCGCCTGAACGCGCCGGCCCAGGTTGTCCTCAGCCGCCAGGGCTTCGTCGTCACGCCCGTAGCCTGGCCCCATCTTTACCAGATTTACCAGCGCGCCCGCGAAAATGGCGACCCCATTTTTGTCTCATCCGACGCCGTGGTCGCCCTGACGCGCACATTGTTGACCGCGGCAGCGCAGCGCGCGGAACAAAACTACCTGGCGGCAGACCTGCTGGCTTTGAGCCAGGGAATGACCTCCGCCGCCCAAACGCAGGCGCAAAGCGCCGCCAACGGGGATGTGCAAGCCGCCGCCCGCCGCAACGCCGCTCTTTTCAGCGTGGGCGGGCGACTGCTGGACCCCGCCTTTACCGTCCCCCCAGAAGTCGCGGAACTCGTCAACGATGAACTGCTCCTCATAGCCAGCCACGGGGCTTTTATTTCACCCCTGTTCGGCGTCCTGCGCGATTATGTCGCCTACCAACCCCCCGCCTATTACGCCGCCGATCCCCAATTGACAGCTTACTTTCAAGCCCGTCTGTGGTACCAACAAGCCGTGTTTGACCTGGCGCAGCCAGATGTACGTCAACTGCGGCAGCAGGCGCGGCAACTGCTGTTGCTAGGGCGAGGGTTGGACGCCAGCCAGAACTGGGCCCGTTGGGAGCGGGCGGCGACGACGCAAGCGTATCTGGCAGGAACGCCGCCGCAGGACGTCACGCTGCGCCACCTGGAAGGCGCGGCGCAGGCGGTTTATGGCGGCTGGCCCGCGCCGTCCGCGTTGGCGGATACGGCGCGCCTGGATAATTTCATTGCCACGGCGCGGGCAGCCGTGGCGAACGTCAACGCCATCCCCTGGCTGACCAGACCGCAAACCACAGCGGCGCGCCTTTTGCCGGCGCTGCTGTTTAACCGCGTCGGCGGCTATGAAGGCCCGCCGGGCGTCGTCCCGTTTACCAGCGTAGCGACGCCCATTGGTCTGGTACGCGGTCTGCCGCATGGTCTGGACCTGGCGGCGGTCTTGGG
>CAYQYJ010000710.1:0-1654 GCA_964421605.1 uncultured Ardenticatenaceae bacterium
CCGCCAAAAGGCGACCCAAACTGCGGCGTAGGCGTCGCCGTGATCCCCACAAACACCCTGTCTCCTTCCGCCAGACCGCTGGTAATTTGCGTAGACCGGTCGTCGCGCAGGCCGATGGTCACTTCCACTTCCTGCGTCGTCTCCCCCACCACCCGGTTGACGTAATACCGCCCCGCCTGGCGGTCGGCGCGGATGGCGCGGTTGGGCAGCAGCAGCACGTCCTGCCGGTTGGCGGTGATCAGGTTGGCGTTAGCCGTCATGCCCAGGCGCGCGGGCAAATCCGTCGCTCCCAGGCTGACATGTACGGCATACGTCACCAGTCCGCTGTTAGCCGCGTCCGCGCTGGGGGCGATGGCCGTAATCGCGCTCTCAATCGGCGCGTCCGGCCACGTTTCCAGGGTGATAATGGCTGGCTGCCCCACTTCCAGGCTGCCCACGTCCACTTCATCCACGTTCAAGACCAGTTCCAGGCTGCCCAGGTCGGCGATATCCACCGCCGGCCCCGAGGCAAACTCGCCCTCGGTGACGTAGATGGCGGTGACCACCCCGGCAAAGGGGGCGCGCAGGCTCGCCTGCGCCAGCGTTTCTTCCGCCCCTTCCAGGTTCAGGCGCGCCTGTTCCACCTGCGCCTGCGCCGCCGCCAACTGCGCCGCGCTGGGGCCCGCTTGCCGCCCGTCCAGAGACGCCTGCGCCTGCGCCAACTGCGCTTCAGCGGCGGCTATCTGGCTGGCGGACGCCCCCGCCAGCAGTTGGTCCAGGCTGGCTTGCGCCGCGTCTCGCTGGGCGGCGGCGTTAGCCACGTTGGCCTGGGCGGCGCTGACGGCGTCGGCGTTGGGCCCATTCAGCAGCGCTTGCAGCGTCGCCTGCGCCACCGCCAGGCTGTCGTTAGCCGTGTCCAGCGCCGCCAGGTTGCTGTCTGTGCGGTTTTGGTCGTACGTAATTTGGGCGCTTTTTTGGGTGGCTTCCGCCTGCGCTACCTGCGCCTGGGCGGCGGCGATTTGGGCGGCGCTGACGCTGTTTTGCGCCTGGCTCAAACTGCTGGCAGCCCCCCCCACATTGGCTTGCGCCGCCCGCACGCTGGCTTGCGCCGCCGCGATTTCCGCGTCATCCGGTCCTGCCTGCACGTCTTCCAGATTAGCCTGCGCGCTGGCGACGTTTGCCGCCGCGGCGGCGATTTCCGCGGCGCTGGCGGGTTCCTGCAAAGCCGCCAGGTTCGCTTGCTGGATGCGCAAATTTTGCGCCGCCGCTGCCACGTTCAGTTCCAGGTCAGCCGTGTCCAGGGCAGCCAGCAGGTCGCCCGCGCGTACTGCGTCCCCCACGCGCACGGGCACGCTGACCACCCGCCCCGGCGCCGCCAGCGACAGGCTGGCGGCGCGCCCCGCCACCAGCCGCCCGGCTGCGTTAGCCGTAGCCGCCAGGTCGCCGCGGGCGACCGTTACAATTTCGCCGTTGTTGAAAAGGGCGCTGCCCTGGGTATCCCCGCCCATGCGCAGAACCCCATAAGCGACCACAGCCACCACCGCCGCCGCCCCTATCACCCACAGAAAACGCCACTTTTTCCTTTTCGTCATTTACCCTACCTGCTATGTAGGGCGGGTTGCCAACCCGCCCCCCTGTCACACCCTTGTCATTCCGAGGGCCGCCGAGGAATCCC
>CAYQYJ010000711.1:0-1651 GCA_964421605.1 uncultured Ardenticatenaceae bacterium
AGACCTATCTCACACCAATAAGGAGCAATCCGCATGAAAGATTCCCCCGTTCCCGATCTATTTGGGAAAATCAGCGATGAATCTACCTGGCTGGGCAAACTCGCCGCCAAAATTCCCGGGTTTGATGGCTACATCGAACGCAGCCGCCGCCGTGAGGCAGACCAACTCCTGCGCCAGACCATTGCCGCCCGCATTGAGGAAGTCCGGCTGCAATTGAGCAGCGTCCATCAAGAAATGAGCCGCGACATTTTGCTGGCGATTGAGTACGCTGAACCGCTGGGCGAAGTAGATACCAGTTTGATGGGGCTGGCTGGCAAAATTAAGGATGCGCCGCAGGGCTATGCCGGCTTTTTCGATGCCATCAAAGTCAAGGAAGAGGACTTGGCGCGAGTGTATGCCTTTGATGCCGGCATGATGGATTACGTAGACGAACTCGCCGCCGCCGCCGATAAACTGTACAACGCTGTGCGTGAGAATGGCGACATAGCTAGCTTGATCCGCCAGATGAGCCAGACGGCCCGTCAGGCTAACAACAGCTTTAATTCCCGTCACGAAGTCTTGATGGGCATCAGCTAAACCTGAACAGGAGAGGAGAAAACAATCATGGCTCGAGTATTTGATCGCGTCGCCATTGAATCCTGGCTGCGAGACGAAATCGTACAAAAATTCCCGCGCGGCGGCTTGGGCGACATTCGTCTGGGCTCTCCCTGCATCGTCAACCCTGGCGAAACCGCCGTTTTTGTGCGCAGCGGCGAATCGCTGGGCACCCTGGACTCCGGCACCCACATTCTCACCACTGCCAATGTCCCCTGGTTGACCGACCTGCTGGAAAAAGGGCTTTTTGGCGGCAAAAACGTATTCACCGCCGACGTATACTACTTGAAAATAACGGATATGACGCTCAAATGGGGCACAGCCAACCCCATCATTGTGGAACACCTGAACCGGGCGCCCGGTGCCAGCGCCATGGTCGGCAACGGCACCTACGTCGTCAAGGTCAAGGACCCGTGGCGCTTCCTTAACGCCATGGACGCCTTCCGCGAGAGTGTCCGCCTGGCCCAAATTAAAGAACGTCTGGATCCTATGTTGGGCGTCTTCATGCAAGACAAAATGTCTGAGCTGGCTACGGCTAAGAACCTGGGCCCCGCCCAACTGCAATCCTTCTCCCAGGAGTTGAACAACCTGCTGGCTGGCTTGCTGCAAACAGAATTCGATGCGGTGGGCATGACCCTGGTAGATTTCAATATCCGCCTGGGGCTGCACCCCGATTCGCTCACCGTCGTCACCAAAATGGGATACGGCACGGGTTACACCCAGATGCAAATCGCGGACGCCGCTGTGGCTGCCGCCGAAAATCCCGCTGGGGGCAACCTGGGCGAACTAGGCCTGGGCATGATGGGTATTGGGGCAATGCAGCAGCAGCAAATGATGCAGCAACAAATGATGCAGCAGCAGACACAGCAGCAGGCACAGCCACAAGCGCAGCAGCCCGCAGAGTCAGCCGCCGCCAGCAGCGCCTTGCCTGACGTCATGACGCCAGACCAGGCCGCCCTTTATCTCCAGGTGACCGAAGCTGACGTCATCGCCGCTATCGAAGCTGGCGACCTGAAAGCGCGCAAAATTGGCGCCGCCTACCGTATCTCCAAAGCCA
>CAYQYJ010000712.1:0-1649 GCA_964421605.1 uncultured Ardenticatenaceae bacterium
GTGGTAGATTCGTTTGATGATGCCGGCATTATCCCCCTGCGCCAGATAGCCGAGGTTGACGTGCGCCCAGAGCTGACGGAGGCGGAACTGCCCGCTCTGATTGGGCCGTACCACGCCTTGATTGTTGGCAGCGACACGCGCGTGGACGAGCGGCTGATCGAAGCCGCCTACAACCTGCGCGTGATCGCCTGCACAGGCAGCCGCCTGGACCAGATTGACGTCAGCGCGGCGCGCCTGATGGGCATTGAAGTACGGTCGGGGGATGCCGGCAACACCGTTGCCGTCGCCGAACAAACGATGAGCCTGCTGCTGCGCCTGACCACGCTGGGCGGCTTGGGCAACCCCTTCTCCCTGGCCGACCGCAGCATCGGGCTGGTTGGCTTTGGCCGCGTCGGTCGCCAGGTCGCCAAACGCGCCCGTGCCTTTGACATGACCATCCTGGTCAACCAGCCCCGCCTGACGCCAGAACTGGCGCTGGCGGCGGGCGTGCAGGTAGCCGACTTGCCCGATTTGCTGCGCCAGGCGGATTTCGTCAGCCTCCATGTACCGTATAATGAAGAGACGCGCCATCTCATTGGCGCGCACGAACTGGCGCTAATGCCGGCAGGCGCCTTTCTGGTCAACACCGCCCACACCGACATCGTAGATTGCCCCGCCGTCATGCAGGCGCTGCACAGCGGTCACCTGGCGGGCGCGGCGCTCACCCTGCCGCCCGATTCCCCGCTCTCCCATCCGCACCTGATCCCCGTGCAGCCTATCGGCAAGGGCAGTCATGACAGCCGCGCCCGCGACCGCGACCTGGCGCGCCAAATCATAGACGTGCTGCGCGTGCAGCCCCCCAGCGACTCCCTTTCCCTGAAAATCGTCCCCAGCGACCGCGTCATTCCCCATGAGTACACCGACGACAAGCGCGTGGCCCGCCTGATGACCAGCCTGGAAGCGGAGGGGCGTCTGGTCAACCCGCCCATCGTGGCTGAATGGGGCGACCAGTACATTGTGCTGGATGGCGCCACCCGTTCCACGGCGCTCAAACAGCTTGGGTTTCCTTACACGGTAGTGCAAGTTGCGTCTACGGATCGCGAGGGTTTTGCCCTGCACACCTGGTATCACGCCGTCTCCAGCGAAGCCCCGTTTGCCGAACTCGTGGAGCGCCTGCAAAAATTGCCTGGCTTGAAGCTGACGCCCATCGCTGCCGACCAGGCCCATCTCACCTTGCAAGAACGCAACGCCCTCTGTTACTTTCTGAATCGGGACGGCGCGGCGCTGCTGGCTGAAATTGAGCCGGGGGCGGCGCGCCTGGGCGTCATGAATGCGGTGGTGGCTGCCTACACCGCCTGGGGCAATGTGGAACGAACGCTAACCACCGATTTAAGCCGGCTGCTGGGGCAATATCCGCAAATGCAGGCGTTGGTGGTGTTTCCCCAGTTCACGCCCGAAACGGTGTTTGCCGTCGCCAGCCGCGGGGATCTCATGCCGGCAGGCTTAACCCGCTTCATCATCCCCGGCCGCATCTTGCGCCTCAACCTAGACCTGGCTGAGTTGAAAAAAGAAGAATCCCTGGCTGCCAAACGCTCCTGGTTTAACCAATTCCTGGCGGACAAACTGGCCCGCAGCCGCCTGCGCTACTACCAGGAACCCGTCATCCTGCT
>CAYQYJ010000713.1:0-1637 GCA_964421605.1 uncultured Ardenticatenaceae bacterium
CGCGCAATTCAGCGAATTGCGCCACGAATCAGGGGGTGGGGACGAGGCGGCGCAGCGATTGGGCGATGCGCACGGTCTCGGCGAACGATAGGGCGCTTTCCAGGCGGTAGGTGATTTCGCCTTCCGCCCAGATGAGGACATCTTGTTCTACCCGATAGGAACCGTAGGGCAGCCGGAACTCGTGCCCCCCTTCCACCCAAAATGCGTTCTGACCGTTGACGACTGCCTGCCGCACGGCCTCGATGGAGGCGTGTTTCAAGCCATATTCCGTCGCGTCAATCTGGTAGAGGCGGAGGCGTACTTGCTCCGGCTGCGCCGGATCGCGCCAAACCATAATCACCACCTGCCCCGCCAGACCCGGGTCGGGTAGCGGCTGCAAATAGATTTCGTCAGGCGAACCGTAGGCTGGCGGCAGACGTAAGGGAAAGCGCGCCTGGGATTGGGCTTCGGTCAGGGTGACGCGGGCGGCCTGGGGGAGCGCGGTGGCTTCCAACGGCGGCAGCGCCGCTGCTTCTGGCGTAGATGGTTCAGCCACGAAAATGGTGATGGCGCCGGCGCGGAAAAGGTTTAGCAAGGCGGCTCGCACTGGCGGAACAGCCAGTAAACCGAGCAGGAGCAGCAACAGCAGCAGGGCGGCATATGCCAACTGGCGTTGCCAGCGGCGCGGCGGCGGCGCAGTTAACCGCTGCCGGATGCCGGCAACCACGTCAGGCGTGGGCGGATAGGGTAAGGAAGCGGCGGTTTCCTGAATGGCAGCTTCCCATGAACTGTTTTTGCTGTTCATTCGATTAACTCAACGAACTCCTGTTCAATCACCCCTTTCAGCGCAGCCAGGGCGCGGTGCAGCCGGGACTTGGCTGTGCCGGGGGGAATATCGAGCGCCGCGGCTGTTTCCGCCTCCGATAGCGCCAGAAAGTAGCGCAGGTAAATCACTTCTTGCCAGGCTGGTTTCAGCCGGCGCACTGCCTGCCACAGCAGATGGGCGTTGGCGCGCTGTTGGTGCAGGGGCGGCTCTACCGGTTCTGGCTGCTGCTGCCACCAGCGGCGCATGTGCGCCCAAGAGCGTCCCAGAGTGCGGCGGCGGTTGCGGGCCAGGTTGCGGGCGATTTGCAGCACCCAGGGGCGAAATGGGCGCTGCTCATCAAAGCGGTGCAGCGACAGGTAGGCGCGTATAAACGTGTCCTGGGCAATCTCTTCGGCGTCTGCCGCGTCGCTCAGGATCAGGTATGCCAGGCGAAAGACGGGCTGCTGGTAGCGGCTGACAATTTGCTCCCAGGCCGCCGCGTCGTTTTGCCGGGCTTGCTGGATTAATTCCAGTTCGTGGTTGCCCCCCAGGCGGCTGTCCGCTTCGGGGGCGTCCACTCCTACAGGGTTTGCCACATGCACCTTTCCGGAAAGCGTTATCTATGACACTATACACCGGCGGCGGTTGTTTGGTTCCCACCTCTTCGAAAATGGATTCATGCGGCAGTCCGCTTATGCGGGACGCAGAGGGCGCGGAGACTTGTAGGACAAACTGTTAGTTTGTCCGCGCAAATTAGCAGAGGAATCCCTATTCTCTTTGCCTGTCAGCACGGTTGGGATTCCTCGTTTCACTCGGAATGACATTCTTTTGTCATGTTGGCAAATTACCCCAC
>CAYQYJ010000714.1:0-1628 GCA_964421605.1 uncultured Ardenticatenaceae bacterium
AAAACAGGTAGCCACAGCCCCGATCATCAGCGCACTGCCGCACCCGCTCAACGTCATCCCCCGATAAAAGCTCCGCCGCCGAACGCGCCGCCGTCCAGCGCACCCGATCCAGATGCGCCAGATGCGGCGGGTAATCTAATTGGAAGGGGGAAGCAGATGCCGGCATCACCCGCAACCGCCCCAACCCCTCCGCCAACGCCTCATTCAAAATCGCCAGGTCGCCCTCCCCCACCTTCTTCGACGCCGCATACGCCACAAACAAACGATAAACCGCCTCCCGCAGTTGCACTGCCCGCGCCAGCGCCGCCGTCGCCTCGTCTGGCTGCTCCCCAGCCATTTGCTGCAACGCATCCGCCTGCGCCGCCGTCAGCGCCCCCGCCGCCGCCCCCCACCGGATCAGGTCAAAATAATCCCTCAGCCCATCCACCGGCTGCTCGCTGGCGTGCCAGTTCACCGTATTCGCAAAATCGAGACACAGCGCCCCCGCGGCCACATCAAATGACTTTTCACTCATGCGCCAATCTGTTCCTTAGTTAGAAGTTCAACTTCTCCGAAGAAGTTGAACTTCTTGACGGAGCTTATTTATGGATGGTTACTTACCACGTTTGTAACCCCCATTAACTCATTGACAGGTTACAACTAGTGTGTTATCATATAACCATCAAAATTATTATAGAAGGTTAGACAGTTTTTGTCAACCGCAATGGAGTTCACCCTATGCCAACCACTACTTCGTCCGCCGATAAGCGCCAAACTCTCATCGTCCTGCTGGCCTTCGCCGCCATTTACGTCCTGTGGGGCACAACTTATCTGGCAATCCGCGTAGCCGTCGAAACTATTCCTCCCTTTTTCATGGCGGGCGTCCGCTTTTTGCTCGCCGGCGCCATCCTGCTCATCGCCCTGCGCCTGCGCGGCCTGAAGATGCCCACCCGGCCGCAATGGCGCTCTGCCGCCGTCATTGGCGCGTTCCTGCTGTTGGGCGGTAACGGGTTGGTCACCTGGTCGGAGCAAAAGATCCCTTCAGGCACGGCAGCCCTGGTGGTAGCCACCGTCCCGCTCTGGATGACGGCTTTCGACTGGCTCCTTTACCGCCGCGCCACCCCCACCAGGAAGGTGGCTCTGGGCTTGCTCCTCGGCTCGTTGGGTATTGGGCTGCTCGTTGGGCCCGGGCTAGACACCGGTCAGGCAGCCATTCTCTGGTCCGATTGGGCCATCATCCTGCTGGCGCCCATTCTGTGGAGCATCGGCTCGCTGCACTCCCGCCAGGCAAATTTGCCCGAAAACGCCTTCCTGGCTACAGCCCTGGAAATGCTCACCGGCGGCGCCTTGCTGCTGCTGGCCGGCTTCCTCACGGGCGAAGCGTCCCGGCTTGACCTGGCCGCCATCTCCACCCGCTCCCTGATGGCTACCCTCTACCTTATCTTCTTGGGCTCCATTGTCGCCTTTACCGCCTACATCTGGCTGCTCAAAACGGTAGACGCCGCTAAAGTCGCCACCTACACCTACGTCAACCCTATCATCGCCGTGGGCCTGGGCTGGCTGCTCCTAAACGAAACCGTCACCCCGCAAATGCTCCTGGCGGTCGTCGTCATTATCACAGGCGTCGTCTTCATCACCAAACGCCAGCC
>CAYQYJ010000715.1:0-1624 GCA_964421605.1 uncultured Ardenticatenaceae bacterium
CCGCTGCCGTGGGGTACGACTTTAACAGCGGCCACCTGGGCACAGCCACCCACCCGTTTGCCACCAGCTTCTCCCGCCACGACGCCCGCATCACCACCCGCTGGTATGCCGACTTCCTCAACCCCTCTCTGTTCGGCACGCTGCACGAATCTGGACATGCCATGTATGAACAGGGCACAGGCGAAGAGTTGGCGCGCACGCCGCTGGCGCGCGGCGCGTCCTCTGGCATCCATGAGTCCCAATCCCGTATGATTGAAAACAACATCGGGCGCAGCCTGGGCTTCTGGCGCGTGCATTTCCCCTCATTGCAAGCCCATTTCCCCACCGCTCTCGGCGCAGCCACCGTAGAGGAGTTCTACCACGCCATCAACAAAGTGCAGCCGTCGTATATCCGCGTCGAAGCGGACGAACTGACCTACAATCTGCACATTATTTTGCGCTTTGAATTGGAACAGGCGTTGATCAATGGCGATCTGGCGACGGCGGATGTGCCGGCAGCCTGGAACGATAAGATGCAGGAACTACTGGGTATCACGCCCCCCACCAACCGCGAAGGCTGCCTGCAAGACATTCACTGGTCGCGCCCCAGTTTTGGCTACTTCCCCACCTATGCGTTGGGCAACCTGTACGCCGCCCAATTTTTCGAGGCTGCCCAGGCGCAAAACCCGGCCATTCGCGCAGACCTGGAAAACGGCAACCCCGCTTCCATGCTAAAATGGCTGCGCCAAAATATTCACCAACACGGACGCAAGTTTACGCCCGCCGAACTGGTGCAGCGGGCTACAGGGCAACCGCTGACGCACGAACCCTTTGTGCGCTACGTCACCGCCAAGTTTAGCCAGATTTACGGGTTGTAAAGTAAGGGCAGGTTTGCAACCTGCCCCTACGATTATCATCAGCGGCTCCAGCCGCCGGGCAGGCTGGCGACGCCGCCCACAATGAGCAGCATCACCACCAGGATGGTGATGACGCTGTTGCGAAACTGCGTGGCGTCGTCTCCCTTTTTGCGCCAGCGGGCGGTGGCATGGGCCACAATAACGGCGATTAGCATGGTGCCGGCATGTTCAATGCGGTACATCAGCCACTCCCCGCTCTGCACGCCCAAAATGATGAACATGACAATGCCCAGGGTGACGTTGAGGTCAATCAACCCCGTAAAAGCGGACATCAGCCCGCGGTCGGCAGCCTGCCAGGGCGTCCGTCGCGTCCAGCCCAGCACAAACTTCAGCGCCGCCGCCGCAGCCACAATGACCACGACCCAGCGGATGATAGAGTGAATATCCAGCAATGTAGCAACAACGGTTTCCAATGGTTTATCTCCTTGTGCGCCAGCGTTAGTTTACGCCCAAATTATGCCCAACGTACCGCTAACTGTCCACCTTGACCAAAATGTATTGATAGAAGATGGGTTCAATCTGGCAGATGGTAACACCCCATTAAACCGTGACGCGCTCTTCAACCGCATATCGGCTCCGCAAAACGGGCAAAAAGGCATCGGCTTTGGGCAATTTTGGGCGCGTCTGCGCCCAAAATTGCCCATAAAAATGGGTGTCAGCCCCGCCTACGGCGGGGCTGACACCCACCACGATTAAGTGCAGTGCTACCTGGCAGATTGAACCCATCT
>CAYQYJ010000716.1:0-1602 GCA_964421605.1 uncultured Ardenticatenaceae bacterium
CTGGTATCTGTGGGCGCGCAGCCGTTCCGCCCTGCGCCGCCTGGCGCGCAAACTGTGGGCAAACCTGGCTGGCTCGCCCACACCGGAAGCCCGCCTGAAAGATGCGGAAAAGTCAAAACACAAGGAAGAAGTCGGAAAGAAGAAAGGAGAGGCTGGCAGGTGATGGCTGCCAGATGCCCTTTGTGGGCGTGTTAGCATACAGTCAATAATATGGCCGCGCCAGGTGCCGCGTTAAGCGCCTTAAGGAGAAAACGATGCCAGTTTGTTCCACGCGATATGTGTATCACCTTTTGCTGAATACGGGGGATGAGATTGTGGCTTCCATTTTGGAACATGGTCTACGGCCCTTGTCAGACTTTCCCGAAAGTGAGCGATGGCAACAAATCAATGCCGAACTCCCCGGCTTCTTTGAAAACGTGTATGAAATGATCGCTCGCCCTGTACTGCAGATGCCTTATACCAATTCTGGTGTATTCGTCTCGCCCATTAACTTCAGGCGTTTGCCGCACTCCTTCATGCACGATAAAACGCGCATTAAGATTCCCCTGTCACGCATTAACCCAGCCTATGCCTGCCTGACATACGTTTTGAATGAAGAGCGTATCTCGCTCCCTCTCACGCCAGAAAACCTGCGCCTCGCCGCTGCCTTGTGGACTGCTGAAATGGTCAATGAGTGGTTTGCCAGAGATCAGAGCAAGATATTTTTCTATGTGCCCCAGATTGCCGTCTACCAGCCTGGCGGGATTCCTATACAGGCAACTGATATTGAACAGTTTACATAACGTTACGTTTCATTTACCCCCAGGTACGCCAGCGTCACATCCATTTAGCAAGAAGTTGTTGAAGCAGGACAATTTGTAAACGCAGCGCTCAAGCAGTACAATTTCGCTGTTGTTTCCACATCCGGCAACCGTTTCGACCCAATAAGAGGGAACCTTTTGACACCTGGCGAGGAGTCTGCAAGTTGAAAGAGGGCACAAAATACCATCCGCTCTATGTTTATTTGCGGCAAAGCGAGCAGGATGAGTTAACGCTGACCTTCTCGACTATTGAGGCGCTGTTGGGCCAGCGACTGCCGGCATCCGCCCAAACGCGCCGCGGCTGGTGGAGCAACCGCAGCCAGAACGCTCTCCAGGCAGCCGCCTGGATGGAAGCCGGGTATCACGTCGTCAACCTCAACCTGGCTGCCGCGCAGGTCACTTTTCGCAAGCCAGGCCGCATCTACAACGTGCGCCGCGAGGGAGACATCATCCTGTGGAACGCGGAACTGATCAAAGCGCTGCGCCAGCACATGGGCATGAATCAGGCTGAATTTGCCCAGGAATTAGGCGTGCGCCAGCCCACCGTCAGCGAATGGGAAACCGGCGCCTACGCCCCCCGACGCTCCTCATCCAAGCTCCTGACCCTCATTGCCGAACAGGCAGGCTTCCCCTACGAATACAATCCGTCCTGAATCTGGCAGCTACGTCAGACTCCCCTGGCGGCTCAGATTACAAAAGTCTGGCAGACTTTTGTAATCTCTCCCCCACATCAACAGAAACAGCGTGCGCCCTTTTTTTGCCAGGCTATTGACAATATATACTCTATCGTATAAAATAACTT
>CAYQYJ010000717.1:0-1571 GCA_964421605.1 uncultured Ardenticatenaceae bacterium
TACTGCTGTAAAAAACGGTAAAGCACAGCCATGACGGTGGCGGGTTCGGTGGTTTGTTCGACGCCGCGGCGGCGGGTGGCGCGGCTGCGGCTGATGTGCAGATAGCGGCGGGCGCGGGTGATGCCTACGTACAGCAGGCGCAGCCGTTCGCTGATAATGTCAATGTGGGCGGATTCGGTAGCGGTGCGCTGGGGGTAAATGCCGGCATCCCCCTGCATCAAATGCAGCAATTGCGCGTTCGCCTCCGCCGTAGGGTCTTCTTCCCCCAGGAAATCCACCACGCCCAGAAAATACCCATCCAGGTTGCCCGGAATCCAGACGGCATCCACCCCCACCAGAAACACCGCGTCCCATTCCAGCCCCTTAGAAGCGTGCTGCGTACACAACGTAATCCGCCCCGCCTCCGGCTCATACCCCTCTTCACGACTGCCGCCTAATTGCAACGCCTTACGCCCCTTTGCCACGTCTTCCAACTGCGCCGCCAGTTCTGGCAAGCGCCACTCAGGCTGCGCATCTCGCCAGCGACGCAGCACGTTAGCCAGCTCATACGCCAGCGCCAGGTCCGCTTCCGGGAAAACAGGCTCAGTCGTCGCCAGCCAGGCGCGCGTAAACAGTTCATCGCTCAAAGCCAACACCAGGTCGTCAATCGGCAGCGGGCGCAGCGCGAAAATGCGCTGCCAAAAAGCGGCTAACTGCTCCAGGCGGGCCAGGTCTTCGGGGCGGGCCGCGCTGGCAGGCAGCGCCGCCAGCATCTCTTCCGCCACGCGCGGATAAATCAACGCCTCGGGACGGAAAACGCCGCGCAAAATCGCCTCAAAGCGACGGGCGTCCGCCTCCGTCGCCAGCGGCGGCAGGGCGGCGGGATGCCCAATCTCTGCCAGAGCCGCATGGGCGTTCACCAACACCCGGCTGTCCAGCGGATTTGCTAACAACGCTAACATGGCGTGCAGTCCAGCAGCAATCTCCCGCGTGCGCACGCCGCCGCGCAGCAAATTATCATAAGGCGCATCCAGACGATCCAGATGGTCAGCCAGTTGATGCCCCAGGTTATGCGTCGGAACCAGAATGGCGGCGTTTTGTTCAGGATACTTTTGCAAATAACGCACCGCCAGTTCCGCCACTTTTGGTAATTCTTCATCCTCGCGGTGCTTGTAAGCGCGGATCGTCACCCCCTCCCCGGTCGGTTCCGGGTTGGGTTGCGCGTCGCCGGGGGGCGTGGGCAAAATGTTCTGACGGCGGAAGGTGTAGCGGCGCACTTCAGGCACGGGATGGTGGTCGCACACCCAATGCACAATGGCGTTAGCCGCCTCGAAAATGATAGACGCGGAGCGCCCGGAGTTGGGCAGCGGGCGGAAAACCACGTCGGGGCGGTCAATAAAGTTCATCAAGAAACGGGGATGAGCCGCCGTAAAGGTGCTCGTAATCGCCTGGTTGGGGTCCCCCACGCGCACCCAGTTGCCATTCTCCCCCGTCAGCGCCGAGAGCAGCACTTCTTGTAGAGGCACGCTGTCCTGCGCCTCGTCTTCCAAAACGTAGGGCCAGCGATGCCGCAGCGCCGCCGCCAGGTCGGG
>CAYQYJ010000718.1:0-1568 GCA_964421605.1 uncultured Ardenticatenaceae bacterium
CGGCGAAGCGGGGTTCTATTTCGGCGAGGCTGTCTCCGCCCAGTTTTTGCAGCAGGGCGTCTGCCAGGGTAATGGCGACCATGGCTTCGCCGACGACGGCGGCGCGAGGTACGGCGCAAAAGTCGCTGCGCTCGTAGGTGGTGACGTCTGGCGCGCCTGAAGCCAGGTTAACGGAGCGGCGGGGGTTGAGCACGGTGGAAATGGGCTTCATGGCGGCGCGGACGATGATGGGTTCGCCGGTGGTGATGCCGCCTTCAAAGCCGCCGGCGCGGTTGGTCTGGCGGTAAAGCTGCTGCCCGTCAGCCGCCAGGAAGATTTCGTCGTGTACCTGGGAGCCGGGCAGGCGGGCGTTGGCAAAGGCGGCGCCGATTTCTACGCCCTTGATGGCGTGAATGGAGCCGACAGCGCCCATCAGTAAGCCATCGAGGCGTCTGTCCCAGTGGACGTGGCTGCCCAGTCCAGGCGGCGCGCCCAGGGCGACGACTTCAAAGACGCCGCCAATGGTGTCGCGGGCTTGCATGATTTCCCAGATGGCGGCTTGCATGGCGGCGGCGGCGGCGGGCAGGGGGCAGCGGATGTCGTTGGTTTCGGCGGCGGCGAAGCGGTCGGGATAGGGCATGTCGGGGGGAATGGGGGCGTCTACAGAACCGATGCTGACGACGTAGCTGCCGATGGTGATGCCGAAGTGGGCGAGCAACTGTTGGCAGATGGCGCCGACGGCGACGCGGGCGGCGGTTTCGCGGGCGGAGGCGCGTTCTAGCGAGAGCCGCAGTTCGCGGTAGCCGTATTTAACGGCGCCGGTCAGGTCGGCATGGCCGGGGCGAGGGGTGGTCATGGGGGGGATGGGGCGGTCGCGCCATTTGGCGTAATCCAGGTTGGCGATGTGCAGGGCAATAGGCGCGCCGGTGGTGCAGCCGTTCATGTAGCCGCTGCTGAGGCGAACGGCGTCTTGTTCGATTTTCATGCGCCCGCCGGAGCCGTAGCCTACCTGCCGCCGCGCCATCTGGCGGTCGAGTTCGGCGCGATCCAGCGGTAGACCGGCGGGGATGCCTTCGAGGATGGCGGTGAGGCCGGGGCCGTGCGATTCGCCGGCGGTGAGAAAGCGCAGGCGGTTCACTGGGGTTCTTCGGTCCAGCCCAGGGTTTGGGCGGCGTCTATGTTTTCGGGGGCGACGAGGACGCGGTAATGCTCGCTAGTGGGGCAGGTGTCGCAGGCTTCGCAAACTGCCAGGGTGGTCATTTGGGCGGCGAGGACGGGGATGCCGGCATTTTGCAGTGAAGCGACTTCCTGGTTTAAGTTGGCGCTGCTTTCCTGGCACTGCATCCCGACCGGTTTGATCAGCCAGGTACGGTTGTCGTCATCGGGGTAGCCGGTGGGCAGGGTGGGGGTGGGGCGTTGGGCCGGATACCCTTGGGGGAGAGAGGTGGGCGCGGCGGGGGGGGGATAGCCGTCATTGGCGGATGGGGCGGTGGGCGCAGGGGTGGGCGCGGGCGCGCCGCCGCAAGCGGCTAATAGGAAGAGCAGGAACAGGCTGAAAAGCCAGGTGTGTTTCATGAGAATCTCCTTCG
>CAYQYJ010000719.1:0-1561 GCA_964421605.1 uncultured Ardenticatenaceae bacterium
AATTGCCCATAAAAGTGGGTGTCAGCCCCGCCGCAGGCGGGGCTGACACCCACCAGGATTAAGCGCAGCGCTACCGGGCTACCTCGGCGCACTATTTTCATTCATTTGATGACGCGCCGCGGTTCATGGCGCGTCTTCCTAAATTGTGCGTAAGACAGGCAGGAACCCCCGCCGGCTTCACGAGGGTTCCTGTTTTCTCACCTTTAAGGTAGCAGTCCCAGGGTTACCTCATCCACCAGGAGTTCACCTGCAGTGAGATTGTTGAAGATGGGGATGACCAGAATGCTGGTGTAGTTTTTCTGGGCAGTGAAGTTAATTGTGTAGGATTCCCAACTGTGCGTGCCCAGGTTGTAGGATCGGGTGAACCACTGCTTTGTTCCGTCGGCGTAGCGAAGTTGTACCAGCGCGCCTGTGGGACCGCCCGTGACGGCGTTGCGTGTAGCTGCCCACAGCTTGAGTCTGTAGCTGTCGCCAGCGCTGCCGCTCTGGTTGAGTAGCTGATACACCATTTTGGTGGGGCCGTTGCTGTTAGTGTAGTAGGAGCAGAGGCCATCGTGGGCAAAAGCGCAAAATTGGCCGTCTTCAGGCGCCAGGTTTACGGCTTGCCAGCCGTCCGGTCTGCCATCACCGTTAGCGTCTATCTCAAAGCTGCCATTGTAGAGCAGCGGCGCAGGCGGCTGGTATTCATACGCGCCCACGTCGCACGCATTGTCGGGCGGTTCGTTGCCCACGCCAGGTACATCTACCCTCGCCTGTCCACGCTGATCCAGGAAGAAGATGCCCTCAGGTGTGCCATCGCCATCGAAATCCGCTTCGCAGCCCGCCGGGTTACCTTCATCTATGGCTGGACTTGTAGCCGGCAAAGCGTGCGTTTCGGTTGGCCCACCGTTGTCTGCCAACAGTTCCAGTTCAGGATCAACGTCCTGGTCGCCAGTAGCCGTGAAGTTGCACCCTGCTACCGGGCCAATGTTGTATCCGTGCGAAACAACGTCCCCTGCACAGGTCTGGTCCAGGTCAATGATGCTGCTGCGGAAGTGGATCGGCGCGCCAACCCAGGCGCGAATTTCCTCGCCTGGCGAACTGTTGCCGCTGATGGTGACGTTGTTCAGGAACATTTCGCCAGCGGTATACGCGTTGTAGAACGCGCCCCAGAGAGCAGCCGTATTGCCGCTCAAGGTGCTGTTGTTGAGCACAATGCGGCTGGTGGAATAGGTGTAGATGCCGCCGCTGTTGCCTGTGGCACTGTTGCGGCTCAGGGTGCTGTTGTTGATGGTGACGTAACCGCCGCGATTCCACAATGCGCCGCCATCTTCATCGGCATGGTTGCCGTCAATCGTGGTGTTATTGATAGTGAAGAGGATGGTGGAAGTGATAGGCTGGTATTCATCAATGTAGATAGCGCCGCCGCGCGCCTCGCCCAATCCGCTGCCCAAAGCCTGATTGCCGATGAGGTTGGAGTCGTTTAGCAAAACGGTGACCGTACCTGCTTCGGAGTAAGCCTGGATGGCGCCGCCGTTGCCGCCATAGACGCCAACGCCCAGATATTCAGCCACGTTGCTGA
>CAYQYJ010000720.1:0-1549 GCA_964421605.1 uncultured Ardenticatenaceae bacterium
GGCGTGAAGGTAGGTGTGCCTGTATCAGTCGGCGTCGGCGACGGTGTGTCGCTGGGCGTGGGCGTACTTGTTTCCGTCGGCGGCGGGGTGTCAGTAGGGGTAGCAGTTGCCTGTTGGTAAAGCTCGGCAGCCGTCGTCACTGCCAGCGGATTCAGGGCGCGATCATAGTAAACGCTGCCTTGATTGCCGGCATCTGGCGGCAATACAAATGTGGTCTGCGTCATCACCACCAGGCCAATCGTCGGCGTCAGAGCCGTGTTCACGCGAATGCCGGCATTCCCATAAGACTGCCCATCCCCCGTATCATCTGGTAAAAATGTGCTGTCGTCCAGATAAGCATTACGCCAGACGCCGCTGCCCGGCTCCACGCCGGACACCACCACCACCCCGCCCGCGTTGCCCACCACAGAATACCAGGGAACTGCCGGCAGTTCCGGCACCACATCTGGCGCGCCATCCACCGCCACTGCCAGCAGAATGCCAGGACTCAGATAAGCCGCAGGCCCCAGACCAGACTGAGACGGGTCCAGCCAGTCTAGCGTTAACTGCACTGCCACATAATGTATGCTGGGCGTATCCTGCAAATCCATCTGGAAAACGCTGTCCATTTGCGCCGGATAAGCCAGATAGGTAAAAGGTCCCGCCGCGCCGCTGAGGCGCACTGGTCCCGTCACCGGGAACGTCGCCGCCCACGGCGGGGAAATAAGCGGATTATCTTCTTCGGTATAAACCAGGGAAACCGTATCGCTTACCGCCAGCAGACGCAGCTTTTGCCGGTCCAACAAGTCGCCAGACCCGTTAATCTGCAAGTCAGACCAGCCCATAAAGCTGTCCGGCTGGAAAGCCAGGGTATAAGAAACCGTAGTTAATGTCTGGTTAAGGTCGTCCCAGGCCAGGTAGCTGCCGGCAGAACGGGGCAGCGTCATGGATTGGTACAGATAAACCCACGCCTGTTCCACCAGATTCAGCGGGTTAGTCACCGTCAGGGCATAGCGCGGATGAAGCTGCGCCTCCGCGTCGTCGGGCCACTCAGTCAGAGCCGCCGCATCCCCCGCATCAAAAGCCATAAATACCAGCTCGTCATTCCCATCCAGCAGCCCATCTTCGACAGGTACAAGCGCGCCGCTGGCGTCCCGTTCGTCTATCTGGAAGGGAATGGGCGCCCAGGTTCCATTCTGAAAAGCGTAGAGAACCAGACCAGGCAAAGGAACATTGGCAAAATCCGCCACATCCGCCCCCACCACAATGACCGCCTCATCCCCCCGCGTCAAATTCTGCGGCGATGCGCCGCTGGCGGGCGGCAGCGGCGCGCCTTTCACGCCCGTCAAACCAGCCAGCAGCAGCCAGATAACCAGCACTCCTGCTCCCAACGCCAGCGCAACGCGCCACGCTGCCGTGGCGCGCCCAAAATTCCCGAGCATTACGTATGCATCTCCATAGCCGCCGATTATAGTCCCAGTTGGCTAAAACCGATAATTCTAGCCCTGCTGGCGGTCCTTAATTTTACGGTTCTTTCATGCTGTCCTGATTGGCGGACAGATTGTACTTC
>CAYQYJ010000721.1:0-1548 GCA_964421605.1 uncultured Ardenticatenaceae bacterium
TGCAGATTGGCAGCGACGTAACCCTGCCTGGGCCAACGGGCTGCGGCGAAACGACCACGGCGGCGGTCACCTGGACCAACCCGACCCCAGGCGCGCATACGATTTACGTGCGCGTGGCAGCCGCTGGGGGTGTAGTGGAAACTAACGCCGCCAACAACACCTACAGCCAGATAGTAACCGCACCCTGACCTCGTGCCCGCCGTTGATCCTCGTCTCCTTCTCGTCTTTATCTGGATAGTGGGCGTGGCAGCGGCGGCCATCTGGCTTTTATGGCGGCGACCTGCGTCGCTGCCGCCGCTGTTGATTGCCTTGCTGCTGGCGCTGGTTGTGCGCCTGCTGCCGGCGCTGCTCCTGCCGCGCGGCGCGCGCTATGAGATGTCTGTCTTCCGCCAGGCGGGCGAACTGACGCTGGCCGGGGAGAGCGTGTATTTGCACCGTGTGGCCCATCCCTATTTGCCCTTTCAACTTTACTGGTACGCGGCGGCGCACTGGCTGGCGCAGCATGTGGGTCTTTTCTTTGAGTTTTGGGTTAAGCTGCTCAATATTCTGGCGGAGACAGCCATCGTTGCCCTGGTCTATCAGGCCGTGCGCCGCCAGCGGGGAGCGCAGGCGGCGCGCTATGCCAGCCTGTTTTATGCCTTAAATCCAGTGACCGTCATGGTGTCCAGCTATCAGGGGCAGTTTGACGCTGTGCCCATGCTGTTTTTGCTGCTGGCCTGGTATGGTCTGACTTACAGTCGAAAGTGGTTGGCGGCGCCGGCGCTGGCGTTAGGCGCGGCAGTTCTTAGCAAGACCTGGCCCGTTTTAATGACGCCCATTCTTTTTTTGCGGTTGCCGCGCTGGTCCGCCAGGCTGCGTCTGCTGCTGTGGGCGTTGGCAGTTCCGCTGGCGGGCATTTTGTTTTATGAATGGTTGTTCCCTGGCGGCCTGACGTCCATGCTGCGGCGCGCCGCCAGAGCGGGGTCTATCCCTGGCTGGTGGGGATATTCCGCCGCGCTGAACGTATTGGTCACGTTTACGGGCTACGGCGGCGGCGTATACGCGCTGCTGAACCGATTGGGCAAATGGCTCGCCTTGCTGCTGGCTTGCCTGGTCATCTGGCGGACGCGGCGACAGCATCCGCTGTACAGTTTTATGCTGGTGGTGCTGGTGTTGTTTGCTTTTGTGCCCAACCTGGGCGTGCAGGGGCTATCCTGGATTGTGCCGCTGGCGGTCATTCTCGGCTATTGGAATGAGTTGGGCTGGTATACGGTGGGCGCAGTGGCCTATATGTGGACGGCTTATTGGGGGATCCATTTGACGGATGGCTTGATGGTGCTGCTGCCCAGGCCGCTGGCTCATGCTATTATTCAACTGGCTTCGTTGTTTATCTGGCTGCCGATTGTGCTCTGGCTGGCGCAAGAGGTACGGCAGCGGGATATGTTGCCGGCATTCTTTCACCCCAACCAACGCCTTGACCGGGTGGACTCACCCTGATGACCAACTACCCCCCTGTGACTATTATCGTCGTTAGCTGGAACGCCCGCGCCTGTCTGGGCGACTGCCTGG
>CAYQYJ010000722.1:0-1546 GCA_964421605.1 uncultured Ardenticatenaceae bacterium
TGGTCACGGCTTTTCTAACGGGTATTACCAGCATCATTCGCCAGGGCGACCCCAGCGGGCGATGGCAGCCGTTGGGCTGGTTTATCTTCGTTGTCGCGCTGCAATCCGCCCTGACCACGCTCTGGCTGTACCACCCCGACCGGCGGCAGGTGGAGCGCGTCCCCTACCGCGTCGCCGAAATCATTGTCCTCATCCTGGCAGCGCGGCTGCTGACCTGGTTTGTCATCGGCAGCCCGCCCCGCCTGGCTGAATGGCGCGATTATCTCTTGCATCCCCTTATCTTGCTGGATGGGGTTTTTGTAACGTATGCGGTATTGGCGATCCTGGCCTGGGAACGCAGCCTCAGCCTCAGTCTCATTTTCAGCCGGCTGGCGCTGGGCATTGATGAAGCCGCGTATTACCAACAGCCGGCAGCCGTGCGCAGCCAGGATAACTACAACCCATTTAAGACGGACCGTCAGGAACTGGTCAACCAGTTCTTGCAAAGCTGGCTGTCCATGGGCGTGCTGCTCGTCATTTGCGCCGCCGTGACCACGTTTGAAGTGCGCCAACTGGCGCGCACCTTCCGCAACCTGACGCGCCTGGGCCTGACGCCAGAGATTCTGCTGGCTTTGATCAGCTACTTTCTGATTGGGTTCTGGCTGCTAAGTCAGGCGCGCCTGTCCGCCAATTATGCGCGCTGGGTAGCTGCCGGGGTAACGGCGCAGCCAGCGGTGTGGCAGCGCTGGAATCGGACGAGTTTGTGGCTGTTGTTGGCGATTGCCGGCATTGCCGCCCTTCTCCCCATTGGCTCCACCATTGGTCTGGCCCGCATCTTGCAAGCAGTCGGCGGCGTCTTATTTGTGGTGGGCGGTTTCCTTTTCACATTAATCGTAACGCTGGTCGCCTTCCTGCTCGCGCCCCTGACAGGCAGAAATGGCAACCAGACAGCCGTGCAACCGTCGCCAGAGCCGCTGCCCACGCTGCAAGCGCCCGACTTCATCAAACAAACGCCCCTGCTGCCCAATGATACGGCGGCGCTGCTGTTTGGCGGCCTCTTCTGGATCGTGGTAATCATCATTGTCGCTGCCGCTTTGGTATTCTTTTTGCGGGAACGGGGGTATCGGTTCAGGCTGCCGGCATTCACCCCCTTCCGCCTCCAGTTGCAAACCTGGTGGCGCGCCTTCTGGCAGCGCTTGCGCGGTCAGGTCGTAGAAATACGACACCGCCTGCGCCCACAACCCACTCATTCCGAAACAGAAGCCAGTACATCCCCACCTCCCTGGCACTACCTGCGCCTCAGCGGGCTGCCTCCCCGCGAGCAAATCCGCTTCTTTTACCTGGCTGCCGTGCGCCGCGCCCGCGAGCGCGGCGTGCCGCGGGAAGATTCCGAAACGCCGCTGGAGTTCGCCCAAGACCTCAAAGCCAACTGGCCCGAAGCCGAAGGGCAGGTAGAAACGCTCACCAACGCCTTTCTGGCGGCCCGTTACAGCCGGCAAGAGCTTGGCGAAACCGACGTGGCGCCGGTCAAACGCACCTGGCAGCAAGTGCGCGCCAGCCTGCGCCA
>CAYQYJ010000723.1:0-1544 GCA_964421605.1 uncultured Ardenticatenaceae bacterium
TTATGAATAAAGAGATAGTAGAGCGCCAACAGCCCGCTGTAGGCGACAACTGTTGTATAGATGATCAGACCAATCCGGTGTTCAGCGGGCGTGGTCGGCAGCCGCGTCAGGAACGGGACTATCAAGACCAGGTCGTAAGCCAGGAAGCCGACCAGTTGACCGGCGGCATTTGCCCAGCCGGGGCGCAGCAGACCATAGGCAAAGTAGAGCGCCGCGCCGAAGAACATCCAGCCAATCACGACGGACAGTTCTGGCGTAATCGTCCAGGGAATCGCATTGGGCGCTTGCAAGATTAGCCTTGTGCTGACGATCAGAAGGGCAATGATAAAGATAACAAATGACCACCGCACAAAACCAGGCAGGGGGAGCGCATTATGCAGAGGAAAACGGATGCTCCACAGCAGCAAACCCAGGCCGAAGAGCGCGCCGAACACGCAGGCGACGCCATAAGCCGTCATCTGTGGGCTGTCGCTGCGCGCGCCCAGTTGAAATGAGAGGATGGACACCGGCGCCAGAATGCCCAGGTAATCCAGGCCGATGCCGGCAAGAGCGCCGTAATTTTCAGAAGCCGCCGCCCACAGTGTGGCCGCCGCCGCCGCCGCGAAGATGGAAGAAATGAAGATAAAGGTCAGCGGCGTGGTGCCGGGAAAGGGCCACAAATTAACCGCAAACGGCATCTGCCGGAAGAAGGCAACGGCTAGAAACAACTGTACAGCGCAGATAAAAAACAACATGTAGCGTACGATTTTAGTCACTTCCACACCCTTTTATCCTTTTCCGGCTGCTCCGGTTCGTTTGCCGGCAATCGCCGCGCTAATACGCTGCGCCTCCAGCCCAATCTCGCGCAGCATTCCGGTGGGCGAGACGTAATAGCCACAGAAATAGAGACCAGGGACGGGCGTCTCCTGCCCGCTGGAGAGGGGCGTCCCGTTTTCGTCGTAGACGGCTGGCCCGGCTTCCAGAAAGGCGTTCACGCGCGGGCGGTAGCCGGTCGCCAGGACAACGGCGTCAAATTGCGCCCGTTTCCCATCCGTGAAAACGACGCCATCTTGCGTAAATCGTTCAATCCCCGCATAAACAGCGACGTGACCACGCTTAATCAAGTCAATCGTGCCCACGTCAATCAGGGGGATACGCCCGTCCTGGTGAATCTGCGTTCTTGGGCCATGCGGCAGTTTGCGCAGTCCATAGCGCGTCAGGTCACCCATGACCGCGCGTAAAATCGGCGCGTTCAAGGCGTCGGTCAGGCGCGGCGGCATTTTGCTTTGCACAATGCCAATCGCCAGGATGGGAATGCCCAACAACTCGCGCGGGATGACGTTCACCGGGCTGCGCACCGCCAGCGCCGGCTGCGCCCCATGTTCGTGCAAGTCTATGGCAACCTCCCCGCCGGAGTTGCCAAAGCCGACGACTAACACCTTCTGCTTCTGGAAAGGCGCGCCATTGCGATATTGCGAACTGTGCAACACAGGCCCATGAAACAACTCTTGCCCGGCCCAATGGGGCAGGTTGGGTTCGCGGGTGTAGCCGGCGGCAATGACCAG
>CAYQYJ010000724.1:0-1543 GCA_964421605.1 uncultured Ardenticatenaceae bacterium
AAAACGATGGCGCGACGAAAACTTGACGAAACAGAACTCCTGACCCTACCCGCCGTCCTCCCTGGCTGGACAATCCAGGACGGCAAACTGCACAAGCAGTTCACCTTCCCCTCCTTCGCCCACGCTCTCGGCTGGATGGTCAGCGTCGGCGTATTGGCGGACAAAATGAACCACCATCCCGAATGGCGCAACGTTTACAACCGCGTCGTCGTAGACCTCTTCACCCACGACCTGCAAGCCATCACCACCTGGGACGTCGAACTCGCCCAAAAAATGGACGCCCTGGTCTGACCCTGCCTCATACCTCATATCTCCACATGTCCCCCAATCCCATTTACCTCAAAGCTGGTATCATCCCCTATCGCCGCACTGCCGCTGGCGAATTCGAACTTCTGCTCATCACTTCCCGCGAACGGCCCGACTCCTGGATTTTCCCTGTCGGCACAGTCGAGCCAGGCGAAACCCTGGCGCAAACTGCCGCCCGCGAAGGCCGCGAAGAATGCGGCTATCTCGTTTCCGTCACCGACGAACTCGGTTCCATTGACCTGCCCAAACCCGCCGCCATTCACCGCCTGACCTTCTTTGCCGCCGCCGTTATCGGCGAAACAGACGACTGGGAAACCGATCGCCAGCGCCGCTGGGTTCCCTTACCAGCCGTCGTGGCCGCCGTGCCCGATTCGTTCCAACCCATCGCCCGCGCCGCCCAACAATGGCTGAGCCAACAAACCTACACCCTGCTCCGCACCCCCGAAGAACAGTTTGCCCACCTCCCTGGCTACCCTTTTTCCCCTCATTACGCTTCTGTTCATAACGCCCGCCTCCATTACCTGGATGAAGGCGCGGGTCACCCCATCGTCTGCCTCCACGGCGAACCATCCTGGTCCTACCTCTACCGCAAAATGATTCCCCTCCTCGCCGCCCACCATCGCGTCCTGGCCCCCGATTTCCCCGGTTTTGGTCGCTCCGACAAATACCTGGAACGAGAAGCCTACTCCTTCCAGATGCACCGTGACGCCCTGGTCGCCTGGTTGGACGCGCTTAATCTGGATCAGATTACGCTCGTTATGCAAGATTGGGGCGGCTTGATTGGTTTGCGCCTCGTGGGCGAAATGCCCGACCGCTTTGCCCGCCTGGTCATCATGAACACCGGTTTGCCCACTGGCGACATGCCCATGACGGATGCCTTCGCAAAATGGCGCGATTTTGCCGCCCGCCTGGGCAATTTGCCCATCAAGCGCGTCATCCGCATGGGACTTTCCCAACCCGACATTCTCTCCCCCGCCGAACTGGCGGCTTACGAAGCGCCCTTTCCCCATGCAGCCTACAAGGCGGGCGCAGCCGTCTGGCCCCTGCTCGTTCCCATGCGCCGCGATGACCCCGGCGCCGCCGAAATGCGCCACGCCCGCACGCTTCTGTCGCAATGGCGCAAGCCCGCCCTCGTCATGTTTTCCGACGGCGACCCCATCACCCGCGGCGGCGCTCGCCTGTTCCGCAAACTCATTCCCAGCGCCCAAGAACAGCCTGAAATTACCATTGCCGATGC
>CAYQYJ010000725.1:0-1521 GCA_964421605.1 uncultured Ardenticatenaceae bacterium
GGGTCGGGGGGAATAAAGTTGGCGTCCACCAGGTCGCCTGTTTGGGGATCAAACGCCATGACCCGTTTGTTGGTGGAATCAGGCACGAGCAGCAGACCGGACGTCCCCAGCAGCGCCTGGGCGCGGGCGGCGTCCACCGGATTGCGCTTAGGCAGGACGGCAGGCAGGGGCTCCAGGCACAGGTACACCTGGTAATCAGCGTCGAAACTACAATCAGGGCTGATGGGCGTCAGGTGGGCCTGCATGCCCATTTCTTCGCCAATGACCAGCAGTTCCTCGGCTGTATACGATGGCGTGGCGTCCTGGGCGGCGACTGTACTCAGACCAAACGCCAGCAGCAGTAAGGGCAGGAACAGACGTAATGGGTTCTTCATCGAATGCACCTCCATGGGAAACATCGTTTTGAATGCGGATGCGCTGATTATACCTGGTTTGTGTTAATCAGGAGACATTTGGGTGGCATGGAGGGGATAAGCCGCCTGTGCGGGCTGGCTGGCAGCGTTAGGCGACAGCCTGGTTGCTACTCTGTTCCCGCTGCAGTTGTTTGACAAAGTTAAAGCCAACAAGCTGCTGCCGTTCACTGTCCCAAAGGCGGAAGGATAACGATTTCAGGCTAGACCAGAGGGTGATGGTTTCTACCTCGTGGAAGAGCGGGTTTTCCTGGTGACACTTTTCCAGGTAGTAATTGGGAATGCGCGGGCTGAGGTGGTGGATATGATGGAAGCCAATGTTGCCACTGAACCATTGCAATACTTTCGGCAGCTTGTAAAAGGAACTCCCTTGCACAGCGGCGGCAAAGTAATCCCAGTTTTCGTGTTCGGCCCAGTAAACGCCCTCGAACTGGTGCTGCACGTAAAACAACCAGATGCCGACGGAAGCCGCTACTGCCATTACGGGCATCTGAATCAGTAAATACGCTTTCAGGCCAATGAGCAGGCTCATGGTCACGGCAATGCCCAACACAGCCAGGTTGGTCAGCAGGACGCTGCGGCGACCTTTGGCGTTTGTGCCTTTGGGAGCAAAGCGTTGGCCAATGACAAAGGCAAACAGGGGGGCGATGACAAACATGACCAGGGGATTGCGGTAAATACGATAGGCAAGCTGCTTGCGCGGCGGCATTTCCAGGTATTCCGCCACTGTGAGCGTCCACACGTCGCCCACGCCGCGCCGATCCAGGTCGCCCGCGGTGGCATGATGAATGGCGTGATCGTGCCGCCAGCGAAAATAGGGCACAAAGACGAGTAGTCCGGTGATCACGCCCATAATGTCGTTTGTCTGGCGATTGGGGAAAAATGAGCCATGCCCACAATCATGGCAGATGATAAAGATTCGGACTAAGAAGCCGGCTGCCGGCACAGCCAGGACGAGTGTGAGCCAGTAAGAGATTTGCAGACTCCAGATCATGGCCCCCCACAAGAGGATGTAGGGAATCAACGAACTGGCTACCTGCCCCCAACTGCGTCGCAGATCGGGGTTTTGATACCTGGCGACGGCTTCCCGCCAGGCGGGTTTCTGGATTTT
>CAYQYJ010000726.1:0-1521 GCA_964421605.1 uncultured Ardenticatenaceae bacterium
ACGTGCGCCAGGTCGGCCGGGCCGAGCTTGGCCGCTCAACCTGCGCAAGACGCCAATGTTGTCAGCCGGACAGTGTACTCAATCATGGCAGAAAGTATACCGGATGCCTCTGATGCTGCAATCCAGATTGACTGGCAATTTTGGGCGCACTATAATCATGACCCATGGGACAGAAAAAGCGTTTACCCTCTTTTGAGCAGTTAGCCCAACGTTTCGTCGAAGGCTCCCTGAGCCGGCTGTTTGGCGGTCAGTTGACGCCCCTGGAAGCTGCCACCCAACTTCATCGCGTGCTAGAGGATCGAGAACAACAAGGCATCATCGTTTCCGCCTGTCGCCTGCGCCTCTACCCTTCTGATTACGCGCAAATGGTGCGCCAATCATCGGACCTGCCCGCCGAAATCCGCCGCCATCTCACCCAACTGATGAAACAGTCCGGCTTGCGCCTGTCCCTGATGCCCGCGCTAGAAATTGTGGAAGACCCTGACCAGATGCCGCACCAGATTCAGATCAGCACGGAAGAGATGGTAGATGAGGAAGAAACCACACAGATTTTCAAAGTGCAGCAGGCTGCTTCCTCCGTCATGGCGGATATTCGCGAGTTGGATGCCTTTCTCATCATCAATGGACGACAGCACGTGCCGCTGGCTCAGCCAGTGCTCAACCTGGGCCGGCACACCGACAACGATGTCATACTGGACTCCCCCACCATCAGCCGCCGCCATGCCCAGATTCGCTGGCGCTATGGCCGCTTCGTGCTGTATGACCTGGGCAGCCGCGTGGGCACGCGCTTAAACGGGCAGTTAACCCGCGAGTCCGTCCTGACCACAGGCGACGTAATCACCTTGAGCAGCGACACCTTAATTTACGCCGAAGGTCTATCCGTATCAGACCGGATGGCAAAGCCCGCCGCCGCGGACGACGACCTGACCCTGGCGTTTCATCCCATTGCGGACAACGAACGGGATTCTACCTGACCTATGAACTTGCTGGTGCTGTTGTTCGTGCTGCGTTTGTTGAGCGCCCTGCTGCTGCTGGCTTTTCTGGGGGGGATTGGCTGGATCATTTATCAGGATATGCGCGTGGCTGAAACGACTATGAGCGACCGCCAGCGGCGCTACGGTAATTTGCGTGTCGTCAGCAGCCGCGGCGAAACCCCCGCGCTGGACACGCTTTTTCCCCTGCTGCCGGTTACCAGCATGGGGCGCTCCCCCAACAACCTCATTGTCCTGCCCGACAACTATGCCTCTGGCGAACACGCCCTCCTCACCTTGCGCGGTCAGCAATGGTGGCTGGAAGACCTGGGCAGCCGCAACGGTACCCGCCTCAATAACCTCCCTGTAGCCGGCGCTACCGTCGTCTCCGCTGGCGACATCATCATGATTGGCAACACCCACCTCAAAATCGAACTAAACTGATGTGGGATAATTCGCCTACGAAACAAAACATACCCTACCCATTCGTCCAGTTTGCCCCGCCCCCAAATCAGAATACAATCTGACCACTAACCACTCTCACTATTTA
>CAYQYJ010000727.1:0-1520 GCA_964421605.1 uncultured Ardenticatenaceae bacterium
GTCATAGTCATCACCGCATTTAAGAATTATTTATTTCAGATGGTTCGATCAGGGGAAACGGATCATCGCCCGTGATCAGGCGCGCGCCGCGTTTGCGGGTGAGGTAGTCAACTGCCCATTGCACCAGTACCAGTAGTTTGTTGTCGAAACCGATGAGGTAGGCGATGTGTACAAAGACCCAGATGAGCCAGGCAGGCAGGCCGGATAGTCGCCAGCCGGCAATCTCGGCCACGGCGCGGTTGCGGCCAATGACAGCCAGGTTGCCTTTATCGCGGTAGCGAAAGGGAGGGCAGATTTGCCCTTGCAGCCGGGCTTGAATGAGCCTGGCGGCGTAGCGCCCCTGCTGCATGGCTACGGGAGCAACCCCCGGCAGGGGCGCGCCGTCCGCAGCAGGCAGGTAAGCCAGGTCGCCAATGACGAGTATCTCGGGGAATCCAGGCAGCGACAAATCCGGCTGCACGCGCACCCGCCCGGCGGCGTCCAGGGCGACGCCGGTGCGTTGCGCCAGGACGCGCCCTAGCGGCGATGCTTTTACCCCAGCAGCCCAGAGGAGCGTGCGCGCCGGCAGCGTTTGCGTCGCATCTCCGCGCTGGACGGTGACGCCCGTGTCTGTTATACCGGTCAGGAGCGTGTTGGGCCAGATGGTCACGCCCAGGTTTTGCAGGGCGCGGGCGGCGCGCGCGGATGAATCGGGATGATAGGTGGGGAGGATACGCGCCTGCCCTTCTAATAGGAAGATGCGCACCTGTTGGGGATCAATGTGGCGGAAATCGTCGCGCAGGGTGCGGTGAGCCAGTTCGCCCAGGGCGCCGGCTAACTCTACGCCTGTGGGGCCGCCGCCGACAACGACAAACGTCATCCAGGGGACAGAAGCGCCGGCATCCGCGCCCTGTTGGGCGGCGCGTTCGGCGGCTTCAAAAGCCAGGAAAACGCGGCGGCGAATCTCCAGCGCTTCTTCGATGGTCTTCAGACCAGGGGCCTGCTCCTCCCATGCCTCATGACCAAAGTAGTGGTGGCGGACGCCAGCAGCCAGGATTAAGGTGTCGTAAGGGACGACGCCATCATGGAGAAGAACGAGCCGCTGCTGCGGGTCAATGTCTACGACTTCGGCTTGCATTACCTGGGCGTTGCGCTGGCGCGCCAGGACGGCCCGCAGGGGGGAGGCAATGTCGCCAGGGGAAATACCGCCGGTGGCGACCTGGTACAGGAGCGGCTGGAACAGGTGGAAGTTACGGCGGTCTATTACGGTCACTTGCACAGGGGCGCGGCGGAGCGCCTGGGCGGCGTACAGCCCGCCGAAACCGCCGCCTACAATGACAACTTTGTGTGTATCTGGTTGGGGCGTCAAGGAGGTCATAGCCAATGTCGTCACCCGTTCGCATCCATATTGCACTTAAGCGTGGTGGGTGTCAGCTTCGCCCGCGGCGGGGCTGACGCCCATTTTTATGGGCAATTTTGGGCGCAGTTGCGCCCAAAATTACTCGTCGCCGATATTTCTCGCCCGCTTTGTCTGGTTGGGG
>CAYQYJ010000728.1:0-1517 GCA_964421605.1 uncultured Ardenticatenaceae bacterium
AGCGCCGCTCTGATGTTTCTGGCGGTAGCCGCCGGCGCTTTTGGCTCCCATGCCCTCGGCCCCTACTTTGAGAAAAACCGCGACCTGGCTGCCATCTACGACACCGCCGTCCGCTACCACATGATTCACGCCCTGGCCCTCATCGGCGTCGCCTGGGCTGTCACCCGCTGGCCCGGCCCGCTGCTTACCTGGTCGGGCTGGTTGATGTTTGCCGGCATTCTCATCTTCTCCGGCAGCCTCTACATCCTCAGCCTGACCGGCGTGCGCTGGTTGGGGGCTATCACCCCCATAGGCGGCGTGGCCTTTCTGGCTGGCTGGCTCTGCCTGCTGTTAGCCGCCTGGCGCGCCTGAGACGACCATGCCCAACTTCTACGGCGTCCCCGAAATCACGCCTGCCGACGTGTACCGCCGCCGCGCTGCGGGCGACTCCTTTGTGCTGCTAGACGTGCGTGAGCCGGAAGAACTGTTCTACGCCGACTTGGGGGAAGGCGTTGAACTGGCGCCCATTAGCCGTCTGGCATCCAGCGGCATTGACGCCCTGCCCCCTGCCGCCCACGACAAAACCGCCGAAATCGTCGTCTTTTGCCACCACGGCATTCGCAGCGCCCAGGTCGTCGCCTGGCTGCGCCAGCAAGGCTGGACCAACGTCCTCAACCTGGACGGCGGCATTGACGCCTATGCCCGTCAGGTAGATCCCTCCGTAGGCTTCTATTAGCCATTCAACCAGATTGCCAGGCAAGGATTCGCCGTAGAGCGCCCTCCTTCTCTTTGCGCCCTTTGCGTCTTCGCGGTGAAGTCTTTACTGCCTATACACCCCCTCTGGAATTTAACGGCAAAGCTCATCTCCTTCTCTTTGCGCCCTTTGCGTCTTCGCGGTGAAATCTTTAACCGTCCCCCACCCGAAACGCAAACAACTGCCGGCTGTCGCCAAAATAGACCAGCACCAGATTCCCCGCCGCTGCCACCTGAAAACTACGGTTAGCCGCGTCGCTTAGCGCTGCCGGCACAAACTGCACCCCCTCCCGCACCACACCCGTCGCCGCATCCATCGCCACCAGTTCCGCCCGCGCATTCAAAAAATACGCTGTCCCATCGCTGGTTGCCACATTGCTGGTCACCGTCCGCGCCAACTCATACTGCCACAGTACTGCCCCATCCCCCAAATCCAGCCCATACAACAAACCGCTCTGCCGTCCATCCCCCGTGCGCACCAACATCACTTCCCCCGCCGCGTAAGGCGGCTGGTAAAGGCAGTCCAGCGGAAACTCTCGCCCCCACAAACGCTCATTGGTTGCCACATCCGCCACCCGCAGCGAACGCGCCGTATCCCGCGTGTACAGCCGGTTATCCCGCGTAAACAACGTATACCCCACGCCGCTGTCCTTCATTTCCATCTGCCGCACCGCCCCCGTTGCCCGTTCCAGTTGATAATACCGGTCTGAGGTGGAGCCATTCACGCTCAGCAGGTCGCCGTCTACGTTCATCGTAATAATCTCGCGGGCCCCGGCAATCGTCTG
>CAYQYJ010000729.1:0-1514 GCA_964421605.1 uncultured Ardenticatenaceae bacterium
AGGGAGAGGAGGCCGATGTCCAGGCCGGCATTTTCCATCTCCCGAAAGAAGCGATAGGCGGCGCGGCGGCTGACGGTTCCTTGCTGGCTAAACAGCAAGGGGCGCATGTGACCGGCGACGATGGTCTGGATGTGGGCGATGGCTTCGTTGCTGAAGCGCAGGTGGCGCAGGCGGGGTTCCAGCAGGGCGGCGCCTGCTTTGTCGTGGTCGAAGAAGCGAATGCGACCGTTGGCTTCGACGGTGCGGGTGGCGGCTTTGCCGGCATCGTGCCACACAGCGGCAACGCGCAGGGTTTGCCCGCCGTTCAGCCCGCCGGTGATGGGGCGCGCCAGGTGGGTTTGCAGGCTGCCGGCATAAGGTGCCAGCGCCGTTTGCGCCTGCTGCAAAAAGGTGTGGGCCGCTGGCGGCAGGTCTGTGGTGGGTTGCTGCTGAACGACAGCCTTTTCTACGACAACTAACCAGCGCAGCACGCGGATGGTGTGCGCCAGGACGGGTTCGTGGTGGGGCAGGGATTGGGTGACGTCGCTCAGGGCGGCGATTTCGGGCAGGATGGGGGGCAGCAGATGCAGTTCGGAGAGGAGGGCAACGGCCTGGTCAGGGGCGTCTGTTTTCAGGCATTTGAGCAGTTCGTCGCGCACTCGTTCGGGGGAGATGGCGTCTAGCAGCGGGGCAGCCTGGCGGGCGGCGGCGGCGGTGTCCGGCTCAATCTGCAACTGGAAGCGAACCGCCAGGCGGGCGGCGCGCACGGCGCGAATGGGATCGTCCAGCAGGGCGTGGGGCGAGGCCTGGCGTAGAATGCCGGCAGCCAGGTCTGCCTGACCGCCGAGGGGGTCAATGATGCTGGCGCTGGTTTGGGCGGATGCCGGCAAAGCCAGGGCGTTGATGGTGAAATCTCGATGGCGCAGGTCGGCGACGATATCGGCGCCGCGAAAGCAGGCAAAATCCAGCATGGTGTCTTCGCCAGCCAGCATGACGCGCCCGGTGTCTCGCTGTTTGTCCAGAATGTAGGCGGGCCAGCCCAGGGTATCGCCTATGCGGAAAGCCAGCTTGATGCCGCCGGTGGGCACAACGAAGTCCAGATCATAGGAGACGCGCCCTAAGAGGGCGTCGCGCACGGCGCCGCCTACCAGATAAACGGGCATATCTTGTCTGTACAGTACGGGACGCAGCCGGTCTAGCAGGGGGGAGAGCGCCAGCGGCTGACCTCCTGGCGGTTCGACATATTGCAGGGTGAAGCGTTCGCGGGGGCGGTTGTAGCGCGCCTGGTGGGCGGCGGCGTCTGGGGTGATGCCCACGCCGGCTACCTGACCGTCGGCGACGAGGGCTACCCAATAGCCGTTGTAAGCGTCGAGATTAGAGAGGGATCCCATAGTGAAGAAAAGTGCAAAGTGTTTAATCAGGAGCCCCATCCCCCAACCCCCTTCCCCTAAAGGGAAAGGGGGCTTTGGCAGAGGGCAATGGGCTACAGCAGGTGAGCGAATACGGATGGTTTTAAGACGGCGATAAAGGGTAAG
>CAYQYJ010000730.1:0-1514 GCA_964421605.1 uncultured Ardenticatenaceae bacterium
CCAATGACCCACGAAACCACCGCCCCCCCGGATATCCTCCTCACCCACGGCTACTTCATCGCTGAAGATGCCCACGAACAACAAATCATGAAGCCCTACCCCCCGCTGGGGTTGCTTTATCTCTCCTCCCACTTGAAGGCGCATGGTTTCAATGTGGCGGTCTATGACAGCACCTTCAAAACGCTGGCTGACTTTGGCGAAATGCTGCGCCAGCGCCGCCCCTCCCTGGTTGGCATCTACTGCAACCTGATGACCAAACAAAACGTGCTGCAGATGATACAGGTATGCCGGCAATTCCGCGCTACCATCATCCTCGGCGGTCCCGAACCCGTCTCCTACGCCGCCGCTTACCTGGCGCGCGGCGCGGACATCATCGTCAGCGGTGAAGGCGAACTCACCCTGACCGAACTCATCCCCCATCTGGCGCAGCACGGCCTGGCCCAACTCGAATCCATCCAGGGCATCGCCTTTCGCCGTGACGATGGTCAGGTCGTTGTCACCCCGCCCCGCCCCCAAATCAAAGACCTGTCCGCCCAACCCTGGCCCGACCGTGAAGCCATTGACTTGCAGCTATACCTGGACACCTGGAAAACCCACCACGGCCACAGTTCCGTCTCCCTGATCACCTCCCGTGGCTGTCCCTACACCTGTACCTGGTGCAGCCACACCGTTTTCGGCCACACCCACCGCCGCCGCAGCGTCGCCGACGTCGCCGACGAAGTCGCCTGGATCATAGACCGCTACCACCCTGACCAGCTCTGGTACGCCGATGACGTCCTCACCATCCATCCCCGCTGGTTCCTGGCTTATCACCAGGAGCTAAAGCAGCGCGGCATCCGCCTGCCGTTCGAGTGCATCAGCCGCGCCGACCGCCTCAACGACGCCGTCATGGACGCCCTGGCGGACATGGGCTGCTATCGCCTGTGGATTGGCTCCGAAAGCGGCTCGCAGCGCATTCTGGATGGAATGCAGCGCAAAGCCGACGTCCTGGACGTGCAGCAAAAGACGCACGCGCTGCAAGCGCGCGGCATCGAAGTCGGCATGTTTATCATGTTGGGGTATGAAGGCGAAACCATCGCCGACCTGACCGCCACCGTGGATCACCTGAAAACCGCCAGCCCCGACGTCTTCCTCACCACCGTCGCCTATCCCATCAAAGGCACAGCCTACTACCACGAAGTCGAAGACCGCCTGACGACTGACCTGCCCTGGGCGGAACGCACTGACCGCGACCTGCGCGTCGCCGGTCGCCATTCCGCCCGCTTCTACAGCTTTGCCACCCGCTGGATGGTCAACGAAGTCAATCTGCACAAGATGCGCCAGCGCAAAACGGGAAACGTGCTGCGCCAGGCTCGTCTGCTGGCAAACGCCCGCTATGGCCGCCTGGGCATGTGGCTGACGCAGCGCCAACGCGAAACCCAACACGGCGACCACGCCAGCGGCCGCGGCTGGTCCCCCACCCAACGCGCCGCCGACGCCTGGTAACCCCACACCCTTCACACTTCTTCCTTCTC
>CAYQYJ010000731.1:0-1512 GCA_964421605.1 uncultured Ardenticatenaceae bacterium
CCTATCTGCTGACTCCACTCTTGCAGGCGGGGGGCGGGGTCCCAGTCGCCTAGCTGGCTGACGTGCTGCCGCAGGGCGGCTATTTTGATGTCAATGGTGTCGCTGATGTCTTCGTAGTAGTTGGCGTCAGCCGCAGGATTGGAGATATAGACGTAGTTGACTTTGTGCCCGGTTAGCCCCTCCAGATAGAGATCGGGGTAGAGCAGGTTCATTTCGCAGGCGGGGAAAACGGCGTCAATGGCGGCGGTGGCGGCGGCGCGGTGGTCGGGGTGGTTAATGCGGGTGTTGTTGGGAAAGAAGCTGGACGGGTCACCGCAGACGACGACGTTGGGGCGGTGTTGGCGGATCAGGCGCACCAGGTCTTTGCGCAGCGCCAGGGATGGTTCTAGCAAGCCATCGTGATACCCCAGGAAGATGCAGCGGGAAATGCCGGCAACTTTCCCCGCCGCTTCTTGTTCCTGACGGCGCAGTTGCGCCAACTGTTCTCGGGTCATGTCCTCTTCGTGACTGCCCACGTTGCCATCGGTGATAACCACGTAGATGACTTCGCTGCCGTGCCTGGCCCATTTGGCGGCTGTGCCTGCCACGCCAAACTCAATGTCATCAGGGTGGGCATAAATGAACATGGCTCGCCTGGGGATGTATTGCTGCGACATAGGGGGGATAACTCCTTTGAAAGTGGTAGGGCGATTTTGCAAAACCGCCTGCCCGATTTTGGAAAATCGGGCTACAACGGGCCGCGCAAGCTAACCGTTTGCGCGACAGATTTTCATTTACATTGGCGCGCCGCGGAAAACTGACAAGTTGGGGGGAGTTTGTTAAAATACGCTGCCAATGAGTACATTTGAATTGAGAAAGCCAGAATTGAGCAAAAGCTGGCTTTTGACACGGTATTGTAATCTCTTTTGCGAATGCCGGCAGTAGGCTGCCGGCATTCGTTTACATTTGCACATCTTGACAAAAATCCGACTTAGGCGCTACCACAAAGCGTACGTAAGTCTCATAGACTTTCGTAGTCTGGTGACTACGTAAGTCCTGACAAAAACGTTGAGGAAATCTACCCCATGAGCGATTGGTATATTATGGAGGCGTCCGCCGTCGTTGCGGAATTCAAGACCAATATAGAAACAGGATTAAGCGACGCTGAAGCCCAACGCCGTTTGCAGGAATACGGCCCGAACGAACTGGTGGACCGCGGCATCAAAAGCATCTGGAGTATTTTGTGGGACCAGATTCGGGAGATCATGGTTGTCATTTTGATTATTTCGGCTGGCGTATCCGCTTTGCTGGGTGAACCAAAGGACGCCATCGTCATTCTGCTGATTGTTATTCTGAACACCATTCTGGGTTTTTCCCAAGAGTATCGGGCAGAACAGGCCATCGCCGCATTGAAAAAACTGGCCGTGCCTAACGTGCGCGTGCTGCGGGATGGTCAGATACGCGAAATCCCGGCCCGTGAATTGGTACCAGGCGACATTGCCGTTCTAGAGGCTGGCAACCTGGTGCCGGCAG
>CAYQYJ010000732.1:0-1510 GCA_964421605.1 uncultured Ardenticatenaceae bacterium
CTGCCAGCAAATAAAAAGCGCGGTAGTTAGCCAGATTCCACGACTGCCAGCGCCGCCAACCCGTATCATCCGTCAACGCCGCCCGCCGCCTGTCCAACCCTTGCTCCAAGAATTCCGCCCGCGTCATTTCGCATGGGATCGCGCCTGCTTCAGGCATTTCGTGATAACGCCCGCAAGCTGGATTGGGCAGCAGTTCGCTATCCCCTTCCACCGCCGCCAGCGCTGCCAACAAGACTGGCGCGGCGTCATTCGACAGCGTGTTGAGATAGATCACGTCCAGGTCGCCCGTTTCTAAATAGCGGGCCACATTCTGGCGCGCAATAAACGCATCCGGGTTGATCAGGTTGAGCGTGCCCAGGAAGCCCATCGCCGCCGCCAGCAGCCCCACTGCAAACCACTCCGGCCGCCGCCACAGCGTCCACAGAAACCAGAGCAGCAGCGCCCCCAGCCACCCCATAAACACGTATACGACCAGGCGCAGTTGGGTGTAACCATAAGCCGCTTCGTACAAATTCATGCGCCGCCAGGCAGACGCCAGCATGACCAATACCATGACCACCATCAACGTACTCAAAATGTTAAACAGCCTTAGCTGCCGTTTACCCTCCCGCCGGGTCAGCCAGTTCAGTCCCAGAATGAGCGTCAGGGACAGCACCGCCACAGTCACCAGTTCAAAGAAGCCGCGGCGGGCATATTCGGCGTAGGTATAGCCAGCGGCTTCCAGGTTGCGCCCGCCTCCAAAAAGGTAGGTAAACTGCACCGCCACAAAAAGAGCAAAGAGCAAATTGACCAGCCACAGCACAATAGCCGTCTCCGTGAACCCCCAGCCCACGGCGCGCGGAATCCTCTCCAACGTTTGTTCGACAAAGCCATGATCTTCTTCCGCCCCCGCCCGCTCCAGGGCCAGCACAATGCCCCCACTCAGCAGCCAGGCCAGCGCCCCAATCCACAGCGCCCGCCAGATCAGTTCCACGACTTCAGGCAAAAATTGGAGATGCGTCACAGCTTCCACGTATTGGGCGAAAATAGCGTCGGCGGAAACCAGCAGCACCGTGAAAACGATTAACACGGGCAGCGACAGCAGCAGACCGCGCGCCGCCGGCGCCAGGGCGCTGCGCGCGCGGCGCGGGATGTCGCTGGCTGCCGCGCTCTGATTAACCAGCGGCGCCGCCCGCAGCAGGCTGTTGCCGCCCACGCGCGCCGGCAGCAGCACTGCCCCCATCGTTGTCAGGCTGCTCAGACGCCCGGCGGCGTAAAAGAAAAGCAGGTAAGTCAGCAGGACAAGCACTGCTAACACGTTCAAGGCGGTCAGGGAAGGGTTGGCGCGGAGGCTTGTCATGCCGGCAAAAAACAACAACGGCAGCAGCAGCCACAAATGCGACCAACGCGGCGTTACCGCAGCCTGCCGGCTGGCATAGCCCAGCGTCGCCAGAACCAACAGCACAAACAGCAGCAGCGAAATACCCACCGCTTTGCCATAAAACAACAAATCGGCGCTCCATCCCAGCGC
>CAYQYJ010000733.1:0-1505 GCA_964421605.1 uncultured Ardenticatenaceae bacterium
GCGCGCAGCCATTCGCCCGAAAACCACGCTAACAGCGCCGCTGGCGCCTCGTATGGGCGCGGCAACAAATAATCCTGCGCCGCGGGAAACAGATTACCCACCGAAATAATGTGGTCGTCATCGGTGGGCAGCCCTGCCAGTTCGGCAGCCTGGCGTATAGCGTCCACAAAATCTCCCTGGCTGTCTACCAGACCATGCGCCTGCGCCTGCCGCCCGGTCCATACCCGCCCCTGGCAAATCGGGTCCAGTTCCGCCAGCGGCAGGCGACGTCCAGCGGCGACCACTTCTTTGAACTGCGCGTAACTATGCTGAATCCCTTCGCTAAAGATAGCTCTTTCACTTTCCGTCATGACCTGGCTGCCGCGATACAGGTCGGCGCGTTCGCCGCGCATCAGGCTGACCGGATGCACGTCTAGCTTTTCGTATAAACCAGCGGCGCTGATGCGCGCCATCAGGACGCCAATGGAACCGGTGATGGTTCCTGTCTGGGTCATGATGTGGTGGGCGGCGGCGCTGACGTAGTAGCCGCCGGAAGCAGCCACGTCGCCCATATAGACAAGCACTTTCTTATGCTGCGCCAGCCGCTGCACCTGGCGGTGGATCAGATCAGAAGCCAGCGCCGAGCCGCCGCCAGAGTCCACATAGAGGATGAGGGCAGCCATCTCCTCGTCCCGCTCCGCCTGGCGCAGCATTTCGCCAATGGTGGCTTCGCCAGCCATCGCTCCACCCAGGATGGGAATGGGCAGTTCAATAGGCGGGCGGCGGCTGTGCCCGGGGATGATTGTCCCTTCCAGGCTGATAACGCCAATATATTGCTCCGTATAGCGGCGGTAGCGGCGCAGCAGCACGCGGCGCGCCTGCTTCCAGGTGATTAAACGCGCCTGGGGTCGCTCTGTGGGCGTTTCCTCTGCCACTGGCGTCGCTTCTGGTGTTGCTTCTGCCTCATCGGGGTCTGCAGGCGCAGCCAATAAATACGCCAGTTCGTCCTCATAAGCCACATCGTCAATCAACTGCCGCGCCTGGGCGTCGGCGGCAAACAGGGGTGCCTGGTCAATCAAGGCTTTCATCTGCTCTGGCGACAAACCCCGCCCTGCCGCCATGTCGGTAGTGAGCAGTTCAAACTGATCGTCCAGCAGCCAGTCAAGCTGTTGCCTGTGTGCGGCGCTCATGTCGGCGCGGCTGAGGGCGTCCCCAGCGGTCTTGAAAGGCGAAATCTGAATGACGTCCGCCTGCAAGCCCAGTTTAGCCAGCGCGTCTTTCAAAAAGATCGTCTGGGAATAGAGACCCAATACTTCGAATTGGGCGACGGGGGGGACGATTATCCGGTCAGCGGCGCAAGCCACGTAATAATGGGGCAGGTCTAGCTCGGTGGTGAAGATAACGACTTCTTTGCCTGCCTGCCGCAGCCGCAGCAGGCCCGCGCGCAGATTTTGCAGCGTGGCCAGTCCGCCGCTCAGGTTGTCTAACAGGATCAAAACGCCGCGCACGTTGTCCGCATCCGCCAG
>CAYQYJ010000734.1:0-1504 GCA_964421605.1 uncultured Ardenticatenaceae bacterium
AGGAAAAGGTCTTCGCCGTCGCCCGGTAGTTCTACTGTACTTTTGCCGCCAGGGGGGAGCACGGCAGCGGTGAGCCGCGCTGCGACGTGCGCGTCGGTGGCGCCATTTGGACCAATGATGTCGCGGATGACGGCGTCGCCCTGGCGGCGGGCGCTCATCTGGCTCAGGGGAACCTGTTCGTAGTGGGGGGCTAAGCCCATGTGTTCCACGCCTGCCACAAACCAGATTTGAATGACGCGGGCATAGGCGGCGGTGAGGTTGAGTTCCTGGTGCATGATGTAGCTGCCGGAAAACATGCGTTGGACTTCGCCGGCGGTGATTACGCCGCGCCCGCCGGTGCTGTCTTCGTGATATAGCTGTCCGTCAATAACGTAGGTGTAGATTTCCAGGCCGCGATGGGGATGCCAGGTGAAGCCGTTGTAGGGGGCGATCTGGGTCATGTGGGCGGTGAGCATACCGCTGAGGCGGCGCAGGGGGCTGTAGCCGCCGACGGCAAAGTGGGAGTAGAGCCAATGCACGGGGTTGATGGTGGGGAAGTTGCCGGCGCTAAAGAGTTGCAGCGGAGCTTGAATTTGCAGGCCTTCGATGTGGCTGTCGAAATAAGGTCGGCGCATGGGTTCCTCCGGGCAGCGGTGGCGAGGGGCGGGTTGCTTGGGGTTTAAGAAAATAATTTGGTAAACGGTGCAGAGACCCCCATCCTCCAACCCCCTAAAGGGGGAAGGAGCGGGATTACCTGATTATTTGTAACTATTCAGCTTCAGGGTGGTGCAAGGCACTGGCCGAACGGTTTTGGCCTGTTGGAACTCCTGTGGCCAGTGCCTCGCACCTGTACAGTTACGATTATTTTCTTAATGTCCAACCAACCCGCCCTATGGATGATTGTATTGTAATACGGTCTTGTCAGGCGGCAACCATTTCGGCTTCGGGTTGTTTGATGAGTTCGAGTTCGATTTCGATTTTGATGTCGTTGCCGACGAGGATGCCGCCTGTTTCGAGCGCCTGGTTCCAGGTGAGGTCCCAGTCGCGGCGGTCAATGGTGGTTTCGGCGGAGAAGCCGGCGCTGGTGGGTCCCCAGGGGCTTTGGGCAGTGCCGGCATAGTTGACGTCCAGGACGACCTCTCTGGTTTTACCGCGAATGGTCAAGTCGCCTACCAGTTTGCCCTTGTATTCGTTTTTCTGTTCGACGCGCTTGCTCTTAAAGGTGAGTACGGGGAAGTTGGCGGCGTCCAGGAAGTCAGGCGACTTCAGGTGACCGTCGCGTTGGGCTTCGCGGGTGTTGATGCTGCTGGCGTCAATCTCGACAAAGACGGTGGTGTTTTCGGGGTTGGCTTCGTCGAAGTTGATTTCGCCGCTGAAGGTCTCAAAGCGACCGCGCACTTTGGAAATCATCATGTGGCGGGCGGTGAAGAGGATGTGGGAATGGGCGTGGTCAATTTGCCAGGTCATTGTGAAACTCCTTTGAAAGTAGTGATTAGTGGAGGGTGGTCAGTGGTCAGAAAGTGAC
>CAYQYJ010000735.1:0-1502 GCA_964421605.1 uncultured Ardenticatenaceae bacterium
GAAGGAGTGCGTATGTGGAGCAAAGGTTGGCGTGATACGGTCTGGGCGCAGTTAGATCGTCCCTGGGACGTGATCGTCATTGGTGGGGGCATTACGGGCGCGGGTATCTTTCGTGAAGCGGCGCGCGTGGGGCTGCGGGTTTTGCTGGTGGAAGCGCGCGATTTTGGCTGCGGCACGTCCAGCCGTTCCTCTAAACTGGTGCATGGCGGACTGCGTTACCTGAAAAACGCGCAGCTAAAGGTCACCATGGAATCGGTGGGGGAGCGGGAGCGGCTGCTGGATGAAGGGAGGGGGTTGGTGCAGCCGTTGGGTTTTGTGTACGCCAGCTTCAAAGGGGATAAGATTCCGCCCTGGGTGTTTGGCGCGGGTCTGGCGGTTTACGATGTGCTGGGGTTGAAGTGGGGACACAAGCAGTATGATAACGAAGGCATCCTCCATCTGGCTCCACACCTCACGGGCGCTAACTTGAACACGGGCTTCCGCTATTTTGACGCCCAAACCGACGACGCGCGGCTGACGCTGCGCGTGATTCGGGAAGGCGTAACGGGCGGCGGCGTGGCGCTGAATTATGCGCCTGTGGTGGGGCTGCTGCGCCAGCAAAATGGACAGGTATGCGGCGCGCGCGTGAGCGACCAGGCCCCGGCTAACCAGGGTCGTATGGCTGAAGTGCAGGCGGCGGTGGTGATCAATGCGACGGGAGCCTGGGCCGATGAACTGCGGCAGCAGGTGGGCGGCAGCGAGCGGCTGCGGCAACTGCGGGGCAGCCATCTGGTCTTTTCGGCGCAGCGCTTCCCGCTGACGCGGGCCATCAGCTATGCCCATCCCACCGACCAACGTCCTGTTTTTGCCATTCCCTGGGAAGGGGTGACGCTATTTGGTACGACGGATGTGGATCATGAGGCGGCGCAGTTACACGATCCGGGTATGAGCGCGGCGGAGTTGGATTATCTGTTAACGGGGCTGGCGTATGCCTTTCCTGAACTGGCGTTGGCATCAGGGGATGTGGTTAGTACGTTTGCCGGCATTCGCCCGGTCATCAACACAGGCAAAGCTGACCCTTCTAAAGAGTCGCGCGAGCATGTACTCTGGCGGGAGGCGGGGTTGCTGACCGTGGCGGGGGGCAAGCTGACCACCTTCCGCGTCATGGCGCACGACGCGCTGAACCGCGTGCGGCGGGAGCTGCCGGGCCACCCCTCTTTCCGCGAGCGGGATCGGGTTCTGGACGAGCCAGCGGATCCAGGTTCCCTGGCGGACGTGCTGCAGCCAGGGATGAAAGTGCGCCTGGGGGGGCGGTACGGGCGGGATTTGCCGGCGCTGCTGGCGGCGGCGGCGCCTGCCGAACTCACCTTTATTGCCGACAGCATCAGTTTGTGGGCGGAACTACGTTGGGCGGCGCGCGCCGAGGGGGTTGTACATCTGGATGATTTGCTGCTGCGGCGGGTGCGGTTGGGGTTGCTGCTGCCGCGCGGCGGTCTCGATCAGATGGCGCAGATACGCGCCGT